>CAYSMO010000008.1:0-37044 GCA_964432125.1 uncultured Bacteroidaceae bacterium
TATTTTGTTGTTAGTACTAATCATTCTGAGTGTTCTTACTGTGATCCTGGAGAGCACAGAGCCCCTCCGAACAAAGTACACAGAGATATTTGTCGGTACAGAATGGTTCTTTACCATTGTTTTTACCATTGAATATGTTTTCAGAGTCTATTCTCATCCCAAACCCTGGAAATATATCACCAGTTTTCTGGGCGTCATTGACCTGGTGGCTATCCTTCCAACCTACCTGGGGCTCTTTTTCGACTATACCACCTTTATGCTTACCATCAGGGCATTCAGACTGCTGCGGGTATTCAGAATCCTTAAATTAACCAGGTACATCATAGAGGCAGACCAGTTATTGAAAGCACTGCGCCAGAGTTTCCTGAAGGTGGTTGTCTTCTTTGAAGTGGTACTGGTACTGGTGCTCTTTATGGGAACAGTCATGTATATGGTTGAAGGTAAAGAGAGCGGGTTCAACTCCATTCCGCAAAGCATTTACTGGGCCATTGTTACCATTACAACTGTCGGCTACGGTGATATTGCTCCAGTAACTGTGGTCGGGAAAGTAATCGCCTCCATTGCCATGTTAACCGGTTATTCAATCATTGCTGTTCCAACGGGTATTATAACCATTGAGATAGGACGGATCTCGTCAAAAGAAAAAAAGAGATACTGCTCATCATGCGACCACCTCACAGAAGATCCGCTGGCAGAATTCTGCAGCCGATGTGGCAGACGGTTGGAATAGAAAACCTCTCTTGAAGGATTGGTCAATGTTAAGATTAATACCTCAATTAAGGATGATACCTCGCTCCCCTAAGAATTTTTTGATAATCGCGCTCTGAAACGATGTCGCCAACAGAAAGCTCCGGATTTCTTCGTGCATATTCCCTTGCAATCTGCCAGCCAAGCCAAACAGCCGCCCTTCCTGGTGATTCACTCGGAAAATAATAGGTGGTTGGGGCATCTTCCGTTAGCTTTCGTATCTCTAATGGATCTGTAGAAAATAAAAGCTTGTGCTCTACCAGAAAGGTCCACATCTGCCTTTCATTATTACTGCAGAATTTCATTTGATCCTGAGTAAAACCTATCTTCATATGATCGGGCATTCCGGGCAGCAGGGCATCTGTAAAGTACAACATCAATCCATGATAGATTATTCTGCTTATTACATTATCAAGAGAATCATTATAAGGAAACCGGGAAGTACCCCAAACATTGGCAACATCGGAGGGAATTTTTGCAGGATACATATTATATTGCATATACTTAGGGGTACCGAGCATGTCGTAGTACCTGCAGTCACGACCGAGATACTGATCCAGACCGATACCGATATAATTATCGACCGTAAACAGCTTATGATTGAAGCGACTCACGTACCCTATCACCTCAGGAACTGCAGAATCAGGAAAGTGATAGAGATAGCGCTTAAACCCATCGGTCAATACCCGGTTAATATCACTCATGTCTTCAAAGACTTCCTGCGTGTATTCATATACCTGGCGGTTATCGGGATCATTCACAAACATTGAGAGGTAGGAGCCATAATTTTTATGTGAAGCCGGACCAATATTAATCACATGAACATTGAAGACATCAAAAAAATCACCATATCGATCATAAAACAACGATACTGCGCGATCGATGGTGTCCAAATCCACAGTAAACATGGCTTTATCAAATCTTTGGACCTCAACTTCGAGGTCGATTCCTGAAATATCTGCCTTTATTGTATCACTTTTACATCCATTAAACGTTACTAACAATAGCAAGTTAATAATGAGAGAGCAAATTGCACGAATCATAATCGGAGTTATTTTAACTTTGTTGTGAGAGACAAAAATAGTAAAATCATTGGCTCCATTTAAAAACGACAAAATGACAAGATTAATATTGGCACTGGCATTTTTTTCTGTACTGGGAGATCTTAAAGCGCAGGGACTTGAGATTAGTGTGTATACAGAACCTCAACTGGCATGGATAAATTCAGATGAGAAGAATGTAACTGCTAACGGTTCAATAATCAATTTCAATTCAGGCATTGAATTCAATATCTTCTTTATGCCAAACTATGCCTTAACCCTGGGCGTTGAGATGAATAACCAGGGAGGCAAAGTCATCTACTCAGACACAACCCGATTTCAACAAACACCATCCGACCTGTTAATCCCGGGTGGGAAACCCCTAAAGCATAACCTGCAATACATTGGCGCACCGATTGGACTTAAATTAAAAACAGCTGAGCTGGGTTATATCACATTCTATTTCCATGGCGGGTTAAATCCGCTTTTTAACCTGAAAGCTGTAACCTCTTCCGAGACGTTGTCTCTTATGCGGGAGAATATTAAACCGGATATCAACAGTTTCAGCTTAAACTACTTTGCCTCAGCCGGCATTGAATACAGGCTGGCCGGTAATACTGCGCTTATGGCCGGACTGAAATGGTCGTCCGGTTTCAATGACGTTACGAAAAATGACCTGGCAAACAACAACCTGAACAGTGTCGGGCTGCACCTGGGAATCCTTTTTTAATTGATCTGCCATGAACATTGCACTTGCACAGCTTAATTACCTTGTTGGGGATATTGAAGGAAATAAGGAGATGATCCTTAAGGTTATTCATCGTGCCAAAAAAGAGAACGCCGATCTGATTGTCTTTTCGGAACTGGCCATCTGTGGCTACCCGCCACTGGATCTGTTGGAAAGAGGATCATTTGTAGAAGCATGCATCATCGCCATTCAAGATATTGCCAAACAAACACCTGCCGGTACAGGTGTCATTGTTGGCGGACCCGAATTCAACAAGAACAAAGAGGGTAAGCTTCTGTTTAACAGTGCCTGGTTTCTGCATAATGGACAAATTGAGCAGGTATTCAGAAAATCTCTGCTTCCAACATATGACATCTTTGATGAATACAGGTACTTTGAACCCAACCGTGAATTTGACATTCTGAATTTCAAAGGAAGAAAAGTCGCAGTTACCATTTGTGAAGACCTGTGGGATGACCAACCCATGGAGAACAGATTCTCCAGGAGCAGATTATATACCCGAAATCCACTCGAGGAGATGATGAAGTATGAACCGGAATGTGTCATAAATATCGCCGCTTCACCCTTTTCTTCAAAAAAGATGGAGGTGAAAAGAAATATTTTTACCAATAAAGCCAAAAAACACAACCTGCCCGTATTCATGGTGAACCAGGTGGGTGCAAATACTGAACTGATCTTTGATGGTGGCTCTCTTTTAGCTTCACCCGATGGTTCACTGTTCCACCAGCTATCCTTTTTTGAAGAGGATTATTTTAAAGTGGAACTGGAAGAAGTCATTCAGAATCAGGGTGAAGATACTAAACAAAGTACCAACAGAGTTGGAATGATCTATGAAGGACTTGCACTTGGAGTCAACGACTATTTCAGAAAATCAGGCTTCTCCAAAGCGACCCTCGGACTGTCGGGCGGAATCGACTCAGCAGTTACGCTGGCAATAGCTGCAAAAGCGCTCGGCAGTGAAAATCTGCACGTCCTGCTTATGCCTTCACAATACTCATCAGATCATAGCATCTCCGATTCGATTGATATGGCCAATATACTAGGTGTGAAGTATGAAATCCTCCCCATTAATGAGTTGTTTGACCAGTTCAGGAATATCCTGCAACCGGTTTTCGACAATAAACCTGAAAATGTTGCAGAGGAGAACATA
The DNA here is from genome assembly GCA_964432125.1 of uncultured Bacteroidaceae bacterium. GTDB lineage: Bacteria > Bacteroidota > Bacteroidia > Bacteroidales > M55B112. Next base: position 3,686 of record CAYSMO010000008.1, read on the forward strand.
CAGTCACGCATTAGAGCAATTCTACTCATGGCCTTATCCAATAAACATGGTCATATTCTGCTCAATACGAGCAACAAGAGCGAGATGGCTGTTGGTTACGGAACCCTTTACGGCGACATGGCCGGAGGATTGTCGGTGCTGGGCGACGTGTATAAAACGGATGTCTATGCTCTCGCACGGTACATCAACAGCTACGGTATGATTATACCCTGGAATATAATTAACAAACCTCCGTCGGCCGAACTCAAACCTGACCAGAAAGACGCTGATTCTCTTCCGGTGTATGAAATCCTTGATGAGATCCTGGAACTATATATCGAAAAACAACTATCAGCAGAACAGATCGCTGCAGAAGGTTTCGAAAAACTATTGGCAGAGAAAATCATCAGAATGGTCAATATGAATGAATATAAACGATATCAAACACCACCAATTCTAAGGATTTCATCAAAAGCTTTCGGGGTAGGAAGAAGAATTCCCATAGTCGGTCGATATTAAAAAGTGGATTTCTTTGGTTTTTTAGGAGAGAATAGATAAAAAATATCTACTTTAGCATGTTACTCAACACAAAACACTTATAAGGGTATGCAGGAGAAGAGTTATAATGCTGATAACTGCATTGATAATCCAAAATCGGTTTTTACAGTGCTTACTCCAAAAGAAAAGGAGTTTCTGAAACAGAACTATACATGTGCCTTTTACAAAAAAGGAGAGATCATTTTCAAAGAGGGGGATAAGCCCATCGGACTGATGAGTCTTTCAGAAGGTAAAGTAAAGATTTTTAAGGAAGGGGTTGGCGGCCGGGAGCAGATTGTACGAATGGCAAAACCGGTTGGCTTTATTGGCTACCGCGCCCTGTTCGCAGAAGAAAACCACACTGCCACCGGAGTTGCCATTGAAGATTCTGTGGCCTGCATCATAAACAAGGATAGTCTTTACCAGGTCATGCGCAGCAATCCGGAACTGGCCATTAGTATTGTCAAATCATTTGCAACTGAACTTGGATTTTCCAATCAGCGCACTGTTACACTCACACAAAAACATATTCGAGGCCGGCTTGCCGAATCACTGATATTTCTGAAAGATACCTACGGGTACGAGGATGATGAAAAAACCATCAAGATCTATCTTTCCAGGGAAGACGTTGCCAATTTATCGAATATGACAACCTCCAATGCAATTCGCACCCTCTCCTCTTTCGCCCAGGAGGGTATTATCGCCATCGACGGCAGGAAAATTAAGTTTCTGGATTTGCAGAAGCTGGAGCGGATCAGTGACCTTGGATAGGGCTCAACACTGATTCCTCAAAGAACAGACCCGATGAAATATCTTGCTTACATTATTGTCTCTGCGATCCTGCGTCTGATATCCATCCTTCCCCGTCCGTTTTTATACCAAATAGCGAACCTCCTTGGTTTTATGCTTGATTATCTTGCCAGCTACAGGAAGAGGGTAATAACCGAAAACCTGAAGAATGCTTTTCCTGAAGAACCTGATTGGAAGATTCAATCAATCCGGAAAAAGTTTTATCGTCACCTGGCAGATTTGATTATTGAAACAGCTATGATCCAGTATTATTCGAAGACAAGGCTGATGAAGATGTTCAGCTTTGCTAATCCGGAACTGTTGGAAAAATACTACAATGAGGGCAGGCATGTGATTGTGATGGGGGGGCATTACAATAATTGGGAATGGTCATCACCATTTTCCTTTACATTCAAACAACAGGTAATCGGAGTGTATAAACCTCTTCATAATAGCTATTTTGACAAAGCTTACAAACGGGCCCGTGCCCGTTTTGGGGCTGTTATGGTACCAATGGGGGGCATCGTGAAAAAGCTTTTCGAATTCAACAATAGAAAAATCCCTACAATTACAGGGATGGTAGGAGATCAGCGTCCGATGAAAAAACATATACAATACTGGACCGATTTTCTAAACCAAAAGACAGCAATGTATACAGGCAGTGAAAAGTTAGCCAAAAAATTCGATGCCGTTGTACTGTTTATTCATGTACGAAAAGTAAAAAGAGGCGCATACATTGCAACACTAAAACCGATTACGGTAAACCCATCGAATACAGCTCCCAATGAGATCATTGAAAAATATACCAGGCTGCTCGAAAATATGATTCTTGAAGAACCGGCCTACTGGCTATGGAGCCACAGAAGGTGGAAATTCACTTATGAGCAGTGGCTGAAGATGAATCCCTGAGATTTTCCTCTTCTTCTATTCCCGTATATAGATCCGCTTCACTCTTTCCGGTATACCCGTTAGTATTTCATACACGATTGTATCCAGCCGGTCTGCCATTGCTGAGACCGGACAATTCCTTCCGAATAACTCAACAATATCACCAACAGCAGCATCTGCATCAGTAATATCCAGCATTGTCATATCCATGCATATATTACCAATGGTTGGGACAAAAACCCCATTCAGGTAGAAAGCATAATTCCCGTTACCGAGGTGCCTGTTGACCCCATCTGCATAACCAACAGGTAAGGTGGCGATCCTTGACCGGCGTTTAACGATACCGCTTCTGCCATATCCAACGGTGTCTCCGGATGCAACCTCCCTGATCTGTGAAATAATGGTTTTAAAAGTGCTTGCCGGCTCTAGCTTTTTACTCACTCCCTGACCATATAATCCGATTCCAATCCTTACCATATCCAGTTGGAATTCCGGAAATCGCTCAATACCTGCCGAGTTAAGCGCATGAAGCATAAAATCACTACCGATAACCGATTCGATGGATCCGGCCAATCGCCTTAATCCTGCCACTTGCTGACGGGTGAATGCATCAAGCGAAGCATCACCACTTCCTGCAAGGTGTGTAAAGAGACTCTTTACCTTGATATCCCTGACACTAAGATGTTCGCACAACCATTCAATATCCCTTTCTTCAAACCCCAGTCGATGCATCCCTGTATCCAACTTAATATGCACAGGCTGTTCCGACAAACCCAGATAACGGCACTCCTTAATAAACCGCTCCAGCCCTTCCCTGCTGAATATCTCAGGCTCAAGCTGGTTCTCCAGCAATTTCCTGTAGTCGTCAAGGTCAGTATTCATCACCATAACAGGCAGTTGAACTCCCGACTTCCGAAGCCTGATACCCTCATCCGGGAAAGCTACAGCCAGGTAATCAATATTCTCATGCTGCAGGAAGTCTGCAACTTCATGAGCACCAGCTCCGTATGAAGCGGCTTTAACCATGACCATTATCTTCGTTGAGGGCTCCAGGAGAGACCTGAAATAATTCAAGTTATAAATCATGTTACTGATATTGATCTCAAGCACGGTTTTGTGATACTGTAGCTGAAGAGCATTGGTGATATCCTCAAAATGAAATCTCCTTGCTCCCTTTATAAGCACTGCGGATCCCTCGATTTTCCGATTATCGAATTCACGCAAAAATGATTGCGTATCACTGAAAAAGCTTGTTCCTGATGGAAACAGGCTCTGTTGACCAGAAATATTCTGACCGATACAAAAGATCTGATGTACAGCTTTAAATTTTAGTTTGGCCGCAACCTCCCGATAGAGATCTTCATCCTTCATGCCGCTCTGGAGAAGGTCTGACAGGATGACAATCTTTTTCTTATGCCTGCGCTGCTGCGTCAATATGTCGAGCGCAACCTCCAGGCCGGTGAGATCGGAATTATAGACATCGTTAACAAGGGTTGAATCGTGAATGCCCTTGAGTGTTTCAAGCCGCATCTCCACAGGTTCAATCGTTTGTAATAACTGATCAATACGGGCAAACCCAATACCCAATTCTGCAAGCAGGACTATCGAATGGATTAGGTTCTCGACAGAGGCATCGTCGGAGAATGGTAACAAAAACTGGTACTGTTGTCCACCGGTAGTTAGCTTCAAAACACATTCTCCGCTGGCCGAGCTGGAAACAGAGCAGGAATATATGGCATTACCTGACAAAGACCAACCTATTTTCTCAACATTCATTCCTTGTAAAAAAAGCCCGATGCCCTTGCCATCAACTTTAGTATCCGATCGGAATATCAATTTTTTGCAGTTACGAAACAGTTGCAACTTCTCATCCAGTTTCTCACTATCTGATCTGAAATTTTCGCGGTGTGCCGGTCCTATATTCGTGAGAATTCCTATACTGGGAGCAATGATTCTTTCTAATCTCTTCATCTCACCCGGCATTGATATTCCAGCTTCAATTACAGCAACATTGTAGCTTCCTGATAATTGCCAGAGCGATAAAGGCACTCCCAATTGAGAATTGTAGCTGCGGGGACTTCTTACGAGCTCTGTCTCGTGCAGAAGCATTTGGGATACCCACTCCTTAACAATCGTCTTTCCGTTACTTCCGGTAATGGCAACCACCGTTCCCGCAAACGATTTTCGTCTTTCACCAGCCAATTTTTGCAAGGCCGTAAGGGTATTTTCAACGATGCAAAATGAAGCTGCTTGGAGACTGTCATAATCAGGTTCCCTGTCCGTTAGAAAAGAACGAATTCCTCGGGCATAGAGGTCTGAAATGTAGTCGTTTCCATCGTGACGATCACCACGGATGGCAATAAACATGACATGCTCTATGCCGGGAAGGGATCTGCTGTCGGTAGCCAGATGCCTAACCTGGCGATCCGGATCTCCTTTAACAGTTCCGTCCGTAATGGTAGCGATCTCTTGAAACGTCAGAACTTCATTGTACATTGTGCTTACCTCTTTATATTTTTTCCCATTTCAGCATGATAACACTTTCTGCAAAGCGGTTCATACACGTTTGTTTCGCCAAGTAACACCAGTTTTTCCTCTTCGGATATTCTGTGGGAATGGTTGGCCAGACTGCCGCACCTGACACAGATAGCATGTACTTTTGTTACATACTCAGCCGTTGCAAGCAAGGAGGGTATCGGACCAAATGGCTTTCCCCTGAAATCCATGTCCAACCCAGCTACAATAACACGTAATCCCTTATTTGCAAGCTTATTACAAACTTCAACCAGTCCTTCATCAAAAAATTGTGCTTCATCAATAGCAATGACATCAACATCTCCCGAAAGCAAGAGGATATTCTGTGCCGAATCGACTGGGGTTGATCTGATGCTATTCTCGTCATGCGATACAACCTCTTCTAAAGAGTACCGCACATCAATTTTTGGCTTGAATATTTCTACCCGCAACCTGGCAAATTCTGCTCTTCTCAGTCTGCGAATGAGCTCCTCAGTCTTCCCTGAGAACATAGATCCACAGATCACCTCAATCCATCCTCCCTTGTTCGAATTCTTAATGGTATCTTCAAGAAACATACCTGAAAAATCTTAATAACTCTTCCATATCTTCAATGGTTATTATTGTAACTTTGTCATCAGGTAAACAGACAATGTAATCTATAAACAAACTGTTTACAACAATGATGCCCGCAACATAGCGTTAATTAAAAAGACGTACAAAAATGATCCTGTAATTATGGAAATTAAACATACCATTGAAATATTGACTAAAGATATACAAGATATAGAAAATCTTGTCCGAAACCTGAATAATTATCCGTCATCGCCCTTAATCGAGATCGATATGGCCATGTCGAAGCTGCGGCATGTATATGAACTGCTGGCGATAATCTCCTCCGATATGAAAGCGGATTTGGAAAACAAAAAGGTTGAAGAAAAAATAGCAGATGAACATGCTCCTCCAACCGAAGAACATCACATTCCCGTTGAAGAGTCGCAACATGAAAGGGATAAGGGAGAACAAACTGCGGCAATAGAGAATACGAGGAAAGAGACATCATTAAAGCCTGATCCAGAAGAACTGGCAAGAAAGGAGGCAGCCTTACATCTTGCTAAAGAAGAGATTGCAAGAAAAGAGGCAGCCATTAAACTTGCTGAAGAGGAACAAGCAAGAAAAGCTTCCATTATCGCAGAGAAATTTGCAGCCAGCAAAAGTATTAATGAGAAAATAAGCCCGAAAAGCAACACAGATGTGTCTTCAAGACTAACAGGTGAGCCCATCGACTCGGTAAAAAGAAATATCGGGATCAACGACCGGTTCCTTATCATCCGGGAATTGCTGAATGGTGATAATGAAGGATATAATCAACTTGTTCAGCAACTGGATGCATGCAATAGTTTTGATCAGGCACATGAACTGATCGAAGCAAGCTTTCCCGATAAGATGGATCATGAAGGCGTGGATATTCTTGTGAAATTGTCGCGCAGAAAATTTTTGAGCAGAAATGCCTAAATTATACCTGATACCAACACCTATTGGAAACCTCGAAGATATTACACTCAGGGCAAGTCGTGTTCTCGGAGAGGTCGATCTGATTCTGGCAGAAGATACGCGAAAAACAGGCTACCTTCTTAAACACCTGGAGATTAGTAAACCAATCCGGTCTTATCATAAGTTCAACGAGCATAAATCGTTAAAAAGCATAATCGACCAGATGATCGGGGGTTTATCCATTGGGCTGGTCACCGACGCAGGAACTCCGGGCATCTCCGATCCGGGATTTTTGCTGATCAGGGAATGTATAAAAAACGAAATCACAGTTGAGTGTCTCCCTGGAGCAACTGCATTTATCCCTGCACTCGTCAATTCAGGCCTGCCCTCAGAAAGATTTGCTTTTGAAGGTTTTCTTCCAACAAAAAAGGGACGTAACAAAAGGCTGTTAATGCTGCATGATGAAACCAGAACCATGGTATTCTATGAATCTCCCTACCGGCTGCTAAAAACACTTGATGAGTTCAAGTCCCACTTCGGTGATGACAGGCAAGCTTCTGTATCTCGTGAGCTAACCAAGATTCATGAAGAAACCGTCAGAGGTACACTCGCGGAGCTTATTCGCTATTACTCGGATCATACTGTAAAAGGGGAATTCGTGATTGTCGTAACCGGAAAAACCACCTAATTCCATAATCCTTCTCTCCCTATCTGTAATAAAGTACCCCGACATCCCTTTTTGTTCGTTTTCGGACACTAGTAATACGATTTCGTTCGATTTCCAAAACACAACAAAATCAAAATAACTAATGTATATATTTGTTTTTCAAGTTTTTGAACATTTTGGCATGTTTTGTGTTAATTTGATATCAAACGCTAAAAAAAGAAAACAATGAAAACAATGATCGAAACAAAAAGAATACGTAAGGTGTCAATCGCAATGTTATTTTTAACAATGATAATGTCAACAGGATATGGCCAGGGAATTCTTTTGGAAGGGGCAGCAAAACTGTTCAACTCGTTAATGAACAATAAAGGAGTTCCTGAATATGCAGTATTTCCTACCAATTACATGCCAACCATAGAGACAAAAGAAAACTACTTCAGGTTAAACACGCTGGCAAGCTTCTCTAAAAACTCCCACAAGGATCTGCTGGAAGGAACAAATTACAATGAGGAGTTCTCCCCAAATGTGGTAGCAAGCTTCACTGTCAGCCATATTGAAATTGTAAATGAAAATGAGATTGTAACAGAATCATGGATGACAGAACCTTTCAGTAATGAACTGGAAGCCGGTCAGACCGTTGAGTCATGGATGACAGAACCATTCAGTAACGAAGTGGAAGCCGGTCAGGCTGTTGAGTCATGGATGACAGAACCTTTCAATAACGAACTGGAAGCCGGTCAGACTATTGAGCCCTGGATGACCAATGAGTTTTATAAAGAAATTGAGCCAGCTATTGAAGTCGAGGATTGGATGATTACGCCAGTATATTATGCTGTAGAGGAATCATTGGAAATTGAGGAGTGGATGGCCCAGCCCCTGATTTAATAAGAGCCGAAAAAGTTTTGATCATTACCACCATTAACAGCTTCATTACTTCCAATATTTCACGGCCGGTCTCAATATTGAGCCGGCCGTTTATTCTATTGTCCATACGTCTATCAGTAAGTTCAGTTCAGAAAGAGGGAGCAGAACCAACCATACAATCATTCGCGCACTATCAAAATTGTTAGAAAGGCACATCTCCGTTTTGATTCAACAGATCTGAGTTGTTGTCCAAATCCTTGTTGATTCTGGATTGGAAGGTGGCAGTCGGATTACCATTCGCATCCTCAAATACATCTACTGTCTCCTCCAGGTTTGAGAATTTTGCAAATTCCTTCTGAAATTTTAGCTGCACATCACCGATCGGACCATTCCTGTGCTTTGCAACAATAATCTCTGCAATTCCCTTTAATGAATTACCTTCCTCATCGGTATCCAGACCATAATACTCAGGACGGTGTATAAACAGCACAATGTCAGCGTCCTGTTCAATTGCACCCGATTCCCGCAGGTCAGACAGTTGAGGCCGCTTATTCCCTGATCTCATTTCCACACTCCTGTTAAGCTGCGACAAGGCAATGATGGGTACATTCAACTCCTTCGCAATGCTTTTTAGCGATCGGCTGATGGTACTAACCTCCTGCTCCCTGCTTCCGTTGCCATGCCCCTGTCCTGCTGTCATCAACTGAAGGTAATCAATCACAATAACCTGTACATCATATTTCTGTTTCAACCGGCGACACTTGGCCCTCAGCTCAAAAATGGAGATCGCGGGTGTGTCATCAATGAAAATTGGAGCTTGTTCAAGGTTTTTGATCTTGTATTCCAGCTGTTCCCATTGGTAATTTTCTAATCGTCCGTTTCTAATCTTGTCCGACGGAAGTTGCGTTTCTGATACGATCAGCCTGTTTACGAGCTGCAGGGATGACATTTCCAGGGAGAAGAAAGCAATGGGACGTTCATGTTCCACCCCAATATTTCTTGCCATAGACAGAACAAAGGCTGTTTTACCCATGGAGGGTCTTGCTGCAATAATGACAAGATCGGAAGGCTGCCAGCCAGAGGTAAGCCTGTCGAGCATGGAGTAGCCCGAAGGCACTCCGCTCAAGCTGTCTTCACGCTTTCCAGCCTCCTCAATCTGATGAAGGGCGTCAGCAATCAGTTTACTGATCTTTACCGTCTCCTTCTTAATATTTCCTTCTGCTATATTCAGCAATTCCCTTTCGGAAAAGTCGAGCAGGTCGTCCACATCAGTTGTCTCATCGTAGGATCTGGTCTGGATCTCTGAAGAGACACGAATAAGTTCCCGCTGTATGTATTTCTGTGCAACGATACGTGCATGATATTCCAGGTGGGCAGCAGATCCGACCCTGCTGGTAAGCTGGGAAATATAGGTGGCGCCACCAACCTCCTCCAACTGTTCTCTCCTTCGCAATTCTTCTGTTATCGTTAAAAGGTCAATGGGCTTCTCCCTGGTGGACAGGTCCACCGCTATTGCATAGATCTTCTGGTGGGCTTCCTGGTAAAAACTATCGGGAGTAAGAATATCGAGCACCGAAAGGATTGCATCTCTCTCAAGCATGATCGCACCCAGTACAGCACTCTCAAGATCAAGTGCCTGGGGTGGGATTTTCCCATGATCAGCTGCGATCAGACTTACTTTCTTTCCGGAGGAATTCTGTTTGTTTGCCATAAAACCAATTATTTAAAAATTCAAAGGTATAAAAGAACTATTGTCACCTGTAAACAGCCTCAACAGATTTGTGAACAGCTGGTGCGAAGTTATCATTAACAATTGTTGAAAAACATCAAAGCCCCCAATAAGAAGGTAGCTAAAGGGCAGTATTAACAATCCAATACGATTCATCTTCGAATAGCAGGATTAAGTTGTTTAATGTGCAATAGTTTCACTATTTTTGTATTAAAGCAAAAAAAAAAGTGATTTTATTTTCAAATGCAAAAATCAATCTCGGATTACTCATTCATGGAAAGAGAAAGGATGGATTTCATACAATTTCAACAGCAATGGTTCCCATTCCTCTCAAGGATATCATCGAATTGAACCTGGCCGATAAATCGGAAGATGGCTTTTCCCTGGAACAGACGGGTATTAATATTCCCGGCAAATTAGAAGATAATCTCTGCTATAGAAGTTGGGAACTCTTTTGCGAAACTGCCAGAGATATAAAGGTTAAAATTCACCTTCATAAAAGCATTCCAATTGGAGCAGGTTTGGGAGGAGGCTCATCCAATGCCGTAGCAGTATTAAATGGCTTGAATAATCTCACAGGCAATAAGTTGAATAGCAATACCATTCAACATCTTGCTACTCAACTTGGCAGTGACTGCGCATTCTTTGTCGAAAACAAACCGGCGCTGGCAGAGGGACGCGGAGAAATTCTCTCCAGCATACCTATCAGTCTGGAAGAGTACTATCTGGTCCTTCTCAACCCGGGAATATCAATTAATACTGCATGGGCCTATCGGAAGGTGATTCCGAATAATAAAAGAGAACCGCTGCGTTCCCTTCTTTCAAAACCGATGCAACTATGGAAAACCACCATTTCAAATGATTTTGAATCCGTCGTTTTTGACGCATATCCTGAAGTTGCAGGCATAAAGGCTGAACTATATATGGCCGGCGCAATCTATACTTCACTGTCAGGAAGCGGCTCCACTGTATATGGTATATTTGAAGAGAAGCCTGAACTAAATCCGGGACTCAGAAAAAACCTACTCTGGCAAGGCAAATTCTAGTCCAGATCCATCTCAAAGATCACTTTCGATTTAGGCACGCGCTCACCCTCTTTGGCGTTGATCCTGGCAACCAACCCTGCCCTATCGGCAACAATAGTATTTTTCATTTTCATCGCTTCAAGCATCATTAATGGCTGTCCTTCCTCAACATGCTGCCCTTCCACGACAAAAATCTTTGAAATCGTACCTGGAATAAATGAGGTGATTTTGCTCTCATCCTTCGGGACATATGGCTTGCGATCCAGGAATTTTTGATTAAGCTCTGTCGTATATTTCCTGAATTCCACAACAAACTTATCGGTTACCGCGAGCGGCTTCTTCTCCCTCTTTATTTCCGCTCCTTTTTTTGTGTTCTTTGTCATGTCATTCACGATTAAAATGGAGGTATTCCATGTTTCTTTTTCGGCATTCCGATCTCCTTGTTATCGCTTACCTCCAAGGCATGCTTCAATACACGTCGGGTCTCAGAAGGCTCAATCACTGAATCAATAAAACCTTTCGCGGCAGCTACATAAGGATTGGCAAATTTTTCAATATACTCCGCAACCTTCTCCTTCCTCACTTTATCAGGATCCTCGGCAGTGGAGATCTCTTTTCTGAAGATGATATTTGCGGCTCCTTCCGGACCCATCACCGCAACCTCAGCATCGGGCCAGGCAAAAACAAAATCGGCCCTTAAATGCCTTGAGTTCATTGCGATATATCCTCCTCCATAGGCTTTTCTCAATATAACCGTTACCTTAGCTACCGTCGCTTCACTATAAGCATACAAAACCTTCGCACCATGCCGTATCACTCCTGCATGCTCCTGATCCACTCCCGGCAAATAACCAGGAAGATCGACCAGGGTAACGATAGGAATATTAAAAGCATCGCAATACCTGATAAACCTGGCCGACTTATCTGAAGAGTCAACATCGAGCACTCCGGCAAGCACTTTGGGCTGATTGGCAACAAACCCGACCGTCTTACCATCGATACGACCGAATCCAATCACTATATTAGCAGCCCAGTTCTCCTGTACTTCGAGAAATCCGGAGTCGTCACTAACCGCCCTGATAACATCCCTAACATCATATGGCAGGGCTTTATCTGAAGGAACAATATCATTTATATTGAACTCCTGTCTGGGCTCTTTGACCTCATGCTTGACCCTGGCAGCACTGTTGGACCAGGGAATATAACTGAGCAACGCCTTGATCTGATCAAAGCACTCAGCTTCTGATTCAGCAAAGAAATGGGCGTTACCTGTCATCTCACTATGCACCCTCGCTCCTCCAAGCTCTTCCATACTGATATCCTCTCCTAAAACTGTTTTTATCACTTCCGGACCAGTAATGAACATTTTTGAAATATTATCCACTACAAAAACAAAATCTGTAAGCGCAGGCGAGTAGACAGCCCCTCCGGCACATGGGCCCAGAATTACAGATATCTGAGGTATAACGCCGCTGGCCAATGTATTTCTGAAGAAGATCTCCCCATATCCGGCCAGGGAACTCACCCCTTCCTGGATCCTTGCACCACCCGAATCATTAATACCAATCAGAGGCATCCTCATTTTCAATGAATGGTCCATAATTTTCGTAATTTTTCGTGCATGCATCGAACCCAGCGACCCTCCAGCAACTGTGAAATCCTGTGCAAAAATACAGACCGGCTTGCCTCCTACTGTTCCCGTTCCGGTTACCACTCCGTCACCATGCAAAATTTTCTGATCCATACCAAAATCGCGGGCATCATGCTCAACAAAAAGATCGTATTCGTTAAAAGTTCCTTCATCCAGAATCTGAATAATCCTTTCCCGGGCAGTTAACTTGCCCATCGCTACCTGCTTTTGAATTGCTTTTTCGCCTCCGCCCAGTTGAATCTGTTCGCGACGCTTTTGCAATTCACTCATTTTTTTTGTCGAAGCCATAATTATTTATTTGGTTACTCATATTTTACATTTAGAAAACTTTTCGAAATTAAGAAAAAGCAATGTGCTATCTTAAAAATTCTTTGCCATGAAAGCTACTTTGGTGCCATTCTAAATAACCACAGGGCAACGAAAATAAACAGAATATTGGGAAGCCATACCGCCATTTCAACCGAGAGCAATCCTCCGATTGCAAACTGGGTTGAAAACTGGACAAACAATATATAGGTAAAACTAATAATCACACCGATCGCGATCTGTAGCCCAATCCCTCCCCTGATTTTTCTTGATGATACTGCAACGCCAATAAATGTAAGGATAAATGTGGAGATAGGAAATGATATCCGCTTGTGACGTTCAATTTGGAAGGCCTTCACATTGGTCTCTCCCTGCATTTTTTGCTGCTTGATGAAATCATCAAGCTCCCGCAGATTCATTGTTTCAACAATATTGAGCCGCTGCTTAAAATCTGAAGGCTGCATATTGAGGGTCGTATCTTTGTTATCCCCGGAAGAAATGGTCTCCTTCATCCCGTCAATATCACGCTGATAATATCTTCGAAGCGACCATTTGTTCGTTGCTGTATCCCAACGAACCTGATCGGCTATAAGTTTAGAAACCAGTCGGTTTTCCTCAAATCGCTCAATTGAAAAGTTGTATCCGATCTGGGTTATGGTACTGTAATTCTCCATATAAATATAAATACCGGGTTCAATCTGACGGTGATAATTCTTGGTTTGAAAACGCATGGGGCGCTTGTGAATAAACTCCTCCTCAAACTGGAGCCTTACTGTATTTGATTTCGGAATCACCTGGTCATTCAGATAAAACGAGAGTCCCGCAATAATCACTGCAGAGATCAAATAGGGGCGCAACAATCTCCTGAAGCTCATGCCACTGTTCAGAATAGCAATTATCTCAGTGTTATAAGCCATCCGGGAGGTAAAATAGATCACGGAAATGAAAGTAAACAGGGAACTGAACAACACGGCAAAATAGGGTATGAAATTGAGATAATAATCAAATACAATCCGTCGAAGTGTTGCCCCGTTTTCAATAAAATCATCAATTTTTTCAGAGATATCAAAGACAACCGCAATGGAAAGAATCATCGATATAGCAAGAAAGAATGTCCCCAGGAATTTCCTGATGATATATACATCAATGATCTTAAGCCTGAGCAGCTTTATAATCTTGTACTTAATTCTTTCACCATTCCAGACTTCCATGGCATAAACTGATCTTTCATGATTTGATTAAATGCTTCCCTGACAAGCCAGAGGTAAAAAGCCAGGTTGTGCATGGTGGCTATCTGTGCACCTAAAAGTTCCCCGGCTATGATTAAATGACGCAAATATCCTTTTGAATATTGTATATCGACAATGGAGTGTCCCATTTCATCAATAGGTGAAAAATCATTCATCCACTTCCTGTTCCTTATATTTATAATCCCCTTGCTGGTAAAAAGCATACCATTTCTTCCATTACGTGTAGGCATAACGCAATCGAACATATCCACCCCCCGCTCAATGGCTTCTAAAATATTTACCGGTGTACCCACCCCCATCAGATAACGTGGTTTGTCTGCAGGCAATATCGCGTTCACCACCTCAATCATAGTATACATCTCCTCCGCAGGTTCTCCTACGGACAATCCCCCGATTGCATTACCTTCAGCACCGAGCAAAGCAATCTTTTCAGCCGATTCTTTTCTCAATTCATAAAAAACACTACCCTGTACAATGGGGAAAAAGGATTGTGAATAGCCATATTTCGGTTTCGAATTCCTGAAATGATCCCACCCCCTGTCCAGCCAGTGATGGGTAAGGCCCAATGAACTGGCAGCAAATGACTGATCGCAAGGCCATGGGGTGCATTCATCGAACGCCATGATGATGTCCGCTCCGATGACCCGCTGAATATCAACAACGTTTTCCGGCGTAAAAAGGTGTTTTGATCCGTCGATATGTGACCTGAAACTGGCGCCTTCCCGGGTTAATTTTCTATTGTCTGAAAGTGAAAACACCTGGTACCCCCCACTGTCAGTTAAAATGGACCGGTCCCAGTTCATAAATCTGTGTAGTCCTCCTGCTTCAGATAAAACCGCCGTGCCCGGTCGCAAGTAAAGATGGTAGGTATTACCCAATATAACTGGCGCATCAATATCATTCTTCAATTCGTGCTGTTGAACCGATTTCACCGTGCCCTGTGTACCCACCGGCATAAAAATGGGCGTTTCAAAAGAGGAATGCGCTGTGGTGACCCTCCCGGCGCGTGCCATGCTGCCCTTAGCTGTATGTAATAATTCGAACTTCATCCTCTTTGTCAGTCGGCAAATATACGTAGTCTTTGCAAGAAAACGCCAACTACTGCGTTATTCTCGTTTTTGAAGCAGTCATTTACGAATAGTAAACTCCTTGGCTTCAAAAACTTCGAAAGCCTTGTATTTGACGCTTTCTTATCAAAGACTGAAAAATACTTAGTTTTCTTTCTGACACTAAGTATTATGTTAATAAAAAACTGCCGGGGAGAGATCTGTCCGGTTGTGAGAAACAATAAACTTTCCTAACATTGCGGATTATTTGAAACCTGATGTTTTTTGAACACCTTTATTATACTGCAAACCTGTTTATCTGGATCATCTCATCTGTTTTGGTTCTCTCTCTGATAGTTCAGCTTATATATTATCTTGGCATATATTCAAAAGTTGCCGGGTACAACAATTGTGACATCCCGGAAAGATTGACCCCTGTATCTGTGATCATCTGCGCCCGAAATGAAGCCGAAAACCTTCAGAGAAACCTTCCGGCCTTCCTGACCCAAAACCATCCCGATTATGAAGTGATCGTTGTAAACGATTGCTCCACGGACAACAGTGATGAAATTTTAATGGATATGAAGGTGAAATTTCCACATCTCTATGTTACTACCATCCAACAAGACAGAAAATTTATGCATGGGAAAAAACTGGCTTTGACAGTAGGGATCAAGGCCGCCAGAAATGAACAGTTGCTCTTCAGCGATGCCGATTGTCATCCCGTCTCCGATCAGTGGATTACACGTATGTCGCGTCATTTTTGCGATGAGACCGAGTTAATACTTGGCGTTGGGAAATATGAATCAAAAAGAGGATTGCTGAACATGATTGTTCGTTACGAAACCCTGTTCACAGCCATTCAATATCTTTCTTATGCATTAATAGGAAAAGCTTATATGGGAGTTGGACGTAACATGGGATACCTCAAGCAACTGTTTTACCGCCATAAAGGATTTGCCAGTCATCTTAGGGTACTCTCCGGGGATGACGATCTTTTTGTCAATGAGGCCACAACACCAACAAACACACAAGTTGAATTATCTCCTGAAAGCTTCACAATCTCGGTGGCACCTGCATCATTCGGCGAATGGTTCAGGCAGAAGAAAAGACATCTATCAACCTCACCATATTACAAGACCTCCTCAAAGTTGAGGCTGGGAGCGGAATATTTGAGCAGACTTCTGTTCTACAGCTCAGCCATTTTACTACTCTTCACCGCCCATTGGATATGGGTTGCTGTAGCAGCCTGGGGCCTCCTCAGCATTGTTAGACTGGTGATCATAAAATTGAGTATGAAGCGGTTGAACGAACGGGATTTATTGCTACCTTCGCTGCTGTTAGATCCACTGATACCAATCATTTTGGGCATCATCCGGATCTCAAATATTATCAGACCGCGGGAACCTAAATGGAATTGAATAACAGTTTATCTGATAAAGCACAGCAAGATCTTGATCTGGTTGAACAAGCAAGAAACGGAGATCAGAAAGCCTATGCGCAATTGTTGGGGAAGTATCGTGATGCTATATATTTCATGCTGCTAAAAATGATCAACAACCCGATCGATGCAGAAGATTTGACAATCGAAGCTTTCGGCAAGGCATTCAAAAACCTAAACCAATATACACCTAATTTCGCCTTTAGCACATGGCTTTTTAAGATCGCATCCAACAACTGTATTGATTTCATAAGAAAGCAGAGAACCAACACAGTCTCACTCGATCAGTCCATGGATGAAGATGATAACCTCAGCCCCTCCTCCCTAATCCAGTCTGACACCCTCGACCCAGAGGCAACCATGATTAACGAACAGAAGATCAGGCTTATGCGTGACGTTGTTGCCAAACTAAAACCGAGGTACCGTTCTCTGATCGAATTACGCTATTTCAGTGAATACTCCTATGAAGAGATCGCAGAACAGATGGAACTACCCATCGGAACAGTCAAGGCACAGTTGTTCAGGGCCCGTGAACTACTGCTGAATATTCTCAAAAACAATGATGCACAATCCTGATCCGGATGGAATTGATCAGAAAGTATTTTCAGCATATAACCAGAGATCAACTCGAACAGATGCAGGCTTTAATCGATTCACTCAGGATGTGGAACGAAAAGATCAATGTTGTTTCAAGAAAAGATGTTGATAAACTCGAGGAACGACATATATTACATTCCCTGGCAATAGCAAAATGCGTTCATTTCATTCCCGGCACAACGATTATTGATGTTGGAACAGGCGGAGGCTTTCCAGGACTGCCATTGGCCATCCTTTTTCCTGGTTGCGAGTTCACACTAGTCGACTCCATTGGTAAAAAAATACGGGTTGTTGATGAACTCTCAAATGCTTGTGGACTCCTTAACGTTCAGGCATACCAAGCCAGGGCAGAACATATCCAGGATAAATTCGATTTCGTTATTAGTCGTGCCGTTACAGCTTTTCCTCAATTCTACAGGTGGACAGCCCCGCTGATCTCAAAAAAATCAAAAAATCAGATTCCAAATGGCATTATCTATCTTAAAGGTGGCAATTTAAATCAGGAGCTGGCCGGATTTGGAGATAAAATCAGGATCGAACCCATCAGTAAGTGGTTCGAAGAAGCATGGTTCGAAGAAAAAAAGGTGGTCTGCTGCAAGATTTGATTCATATTTCTTTTGTCATTCAAAGTAATTCGCTATTTTTGCACCCCGAAAAGAGTGAGAACAGAAATAAAAAACAGGATATGCCAAAAAGAACATTTCAGCCATCGAACAGGAAGCGCAGAAACAAACATGGCTTCAGGGAAAGAATGAGTTCTGCCAGTGGCAGGAAGATATTGAATCTCAGAAGGAGAAAAGGACGCAAGAAACTTACGGTTTCTGATGAAGCGCGTCATAAAAAATAATTCAAGACAACTTTCTTTCCTGAAACCAACCCATACCGGTTGGTTTTTTTTTTGCCTATTTTTAATGTTTCAAATTGATAAATCATGAGAATTGCCATCATCGGAGGAGGTCCGGCCGGCTTGACTGCTGCTTATCAGCTATCTAAAGAACTGGGAGGCAAGATAACAACGGTAGATGTATACGAAGCCTCTGATAATGTTGGGGGTATGTCTCGCTCAATTCAACTTTGGAACCAAACCGTAGATCTCGGACCGCACAGGTTCTTCAGCAAGGATAAAAAAATTAATGCCCTCTGGCTCGAAGTGGTGGGTGATGATTATGATATTGTTCAACGAAAAACCCGGATCTTCTATAACAAAGCATTCTTCGATTACCCCATCCGTGCATTCAATGCACTCAGGGGACTGGGCATTTGGGAGGCAGGCCTCTGTATGCTCAGTTACATGCAACAAAAGATTTTTCCAGTAAGAGACACTTCAACATTTGAGGGATGGGTCACCCGAAGGTTTGGGAAACGACTATATAGAATATTCTTTAAAACCTATTCTGAGAAGCTCTGGGGAATCAAATGCACAGAGCTTGACAGCGATTTTGCATCCCAGCGCATAAAGAAGCTATCGTTGTTCGAAGCTGTAAAGAATGCTCTTGCATTCAACAAAACCAATAAACATGCTACCCTGGTCGACCAATTTGCATATCCTGTTGGAGGCACAGGTTCCGTTTATACCAAGATGATGGCCGGTATTGTTGAAAATGGCGGAAAGGTCCACTTGGAAACCCCGGTGAAAAGGGTTATAACTGAAAAAAATATTGCCAGAGCCCTGGAACTGGAAAATGGTGAAATATTTGAATACGAACACATTGTTTCAACCATGCCGCTGACTCTTCTGGCAGAACGTCTGGAAACAATGCCGGACGACCTGACCGAAAAGGTGAAATCGCTTAAATTCAGAAATACAATCCTGGTATACCTGCATATCAATAACAACAACCTGTTTCCAGATCAATGGCTCTATATTCACGATTCAGAGGTTGAAACCGGCAGAATCACCAATTTCCGTAATTGGGTACCCAAACTGTATGGGACCAATAACGAATCTATTCTCTGTATGGAATACTGGTGCAACTTTGAGGATGAGCTATGGAGCAAAGAGGATAGTTTTCTAAAAAACCTTGCATCCAAAGAGATCAGCAAAATTGGCCTTGCCAGGAAAGAGGATATTCAGAATGCTGCTGTCATTAGAATTCCCCGCTGTTATCCCGTATATTTCAGTGGTTACAGGGAAAAGCTGAAACCTGTACAGGAGTTTCTGAACCACATCAGTCAGCTTCATATTATTGGAAGGTATGGCGCCTATAAATACAACAACCAGGATCATAGTATCCTGATGGGGATGATGGCTGCAGAAAACATACACTCAAACGCAGGACATGACCTTTGGGAGATCAATACCGATTACGAGGTTTACCAGGAATCGGCCATGATTACAAAAACAGGACTTACCGTTTCCAATGACAATTAATATACCAATCGGTACGTTGAAAATAAGCTGGTTGATTATCTTTGTAACTTAGAAACCCAAGTTTATGGACTTTTTTAGATTCCTGATCTCAAAAACATTTCTGCGACATCTGCTTCTAGCAGCAGCTGTCGGCTTGATTATAATTCTCGTAACGCTTGTCTGGCTGAGATTATACACCCACCACGGACAGGCAATTTCGGTACCCAATCTCACTGGGTTAACTTTCGATGAGGCAGGCGAAGTGGTATCATCACGCAAGATGAGTATTGAGGTGCTCGATTCAATATATGCAACGGATATGCCCAGGGGAACAGTGGTGAAACAAAATCCTCCACCCAACTCAAAAGTGAAGGTCAGAAGACGTATATTCGTAACAATGAATGCTGTCAATCCGGAAAAGGTATTCATGCCAAATCTGGTTTCGCTTTCAGACCGCCAGGCGATGTTGGCACTGGAAAACGCGGGACTTGAACTTGGAGAGATAAGCTACAAACCCGATTTTGCTGTGAACAGTGTTCTGCAACAAAAAACAGATGGCTCCGTTATAGAAGAAGGCACACTGATTGAAAAGGGATCCAGAATTGACCTGGTCCTGGGAATGGGGCTTAGTAATGAGACAACAGGAGTACCAGACCTACAGCTTTTGGATCTGGCAGCAGCAAAAGCTGCGATTTCTAATCGTCTTCTGAATTTTGGTCTGGCAACATACGATCAGTCAGTTAAGAATAAAGAGGACAGCCTAAACGCATGGGTTTACAGACAAAATCCGGATTATGACGGCTTTTCAAGAGTCAAAAAAGGAATGGAAGTTTTTGTCTGGCTAACAGTTGATTCGACACTGCTTCCTGTTACCGATACTATCCAGACCGACCTTAAAAAAGATGCAGATGCTGAAAGTGATATTATTTTTTAAACCCGGGGCATTAAGCATCCTGCTGCTAACATTTCTCTATCCCGCCACGGCACAGGAATACATCCTGCCACTGAAGAATAATCCGCAGCTTCTGGATAATGATCTGCCTCCGGTAAAAAAATCAGTCAGCAAAGAATTACTTGAATTACCCCTGGTTGATGATTTCTCGTATAATTCAACCTTTCCTGACCCAGCTCTTTGGGCCGATAATTATGCCTATGTTAACAATGGATATGCTGTAAATCCTCCCACAATCGGAGTTGCAACAATGGATGCCCTGGACCAGAACGGCTCCGTATATGCCTTTGCAACAATATCTCCGGAAACATTCAATGCCGACCTTCTTACTTCCCATCCGATCAACCTGAATTATCCTGCATCGGATAGCATCTACCTTAGTTTCTTCTACCAACCCCAGGGCAACGGACTGGAGCCCATGTCACATGACTCACTCTTCCTGGATTTCTTTGATCCCGTTGATGAACGATGGGTGAACGCGTGGGGTGTCCCGGGCGATACACTTAGCGCCTTCAGGCAGGTGATGGTTCCGGTAAGGGATACTCTGTTTTTAAAAGAGGGCTTCAGGTTTGGATTTAGGAACAGAGCCAGCCTACCCCAAAATGATGATTATAAAGACAAACGGGGGAATGTGGATCACTGGAACATTGACTACGTGAGGCTCGACAAAAACAGAACCGTTTCCGATACAGTTATTCGGGATGTTGCTTTTTACAAGCCCATACCATCTCTGCTAAAAAACTATGAATCCATACCATGGAATCATTTTGGAGTAGCCTACAATACCCTTTATCGCCAGAACATAACCCTAAACTATTATAACAACGATAGTGCCACCAGGAATGTAACCCGCAGCGCCAGTATATACAATGAAGTATGGGATCATCTATTCGCTCCGGATAACTCATCTACACAAGACATACTGCCAGGATCTGCTGTTTCGCATGACATACCAATCATTTACCCTTTCAAATTTAGCAGGGGCGATACGGCCAGCTACCTGATCAAAGCATGGCTTAGAACAGATGAATTTGATAACAAACTGAACGACACCATCTACCGCAAACAAATATTCAGAGACTATTTTGCCTATGATGACGGAACTGCGGAAAGGGCATACGGACTGCGCGGACAGGGTACAAATAATAGCAAGATCGCCGTGAGATTCAATAGCTTTATAACTGATGAATTGGGCGGGGTGGATATATACTTTACCCAGCTATATGACTCACTGAATCTTGGATACTACTACAAATTCATGGTTTGGGATGATAACAACGGTCTCCCCGGAAATATCATTTATGAAGATGAACCGGACTATGCTGTGGAATATGCAGATAGCCTGAACACCTTTATTAGATATAAATTCAAGGAAACGATAACCGTTTCCGGAACATTCTACGTAGGGCTGCTTCAATACAACCAGTATTTGTTGAATATAGGAATGGACATCAACAAACCCGCCGGGGGAAATATTTTTTATAATCTCGGTAGCGAATGGCAACAATCTTATGCTCCCGGAAGCCTGATGATCAGACCTTTCGTAAAGAGAAGTTATTCAAATAGCAGGGATAGAGAGATAGACTTCACCACCCTAAGAATCGGCCCCAATCCTGCCGAAGATTATGTCAGGATTGATCTTCCCCCGGAAGCCGCTGATGCTTCTATTCATTTATCGGTATACGATATCACAGGTAAGATGGTTGATGCATACAGTGAAATTGACCAGGAGATATATACGGGAGACCTTTCTGAAGGAATTTACCTCTTTAAGTTTACTTCCGATAAGCTCCTTTTCAAAACAGAAAGAATAATTATTCAGAGGTAAGCATGACAGAAGATCCTGTTGAAAACAGCGAACTATTTGAACATTTTCGCTTCGAGGCTGACAAGGGTCAGGCACCTCTCCGGATTGATAAATTTCTACAGAATAAACTGGAGGGCACATCAAGAAGCAGGATCCAATCGGCAGCCGAAGCAAACAGCATCCTGGTGAACAACGCACCCGTTAAATCAAATTATAAGGTCAAGCCGCTGGATTTAGTCTCCGTTCTGCTTCCTCATCCGCCAAGAAAACTGGAACTGATCCCGCAGGATATACCGCTGAACATCATCTATGAAGACGACCAACTGATCGTGCTCAATAAGAACCCTGGGATGGTGGTACATCCCGGTCACGGAAACTACACTGGAACCCTGGTAAATGCGCTGATGTATCATTTGAAGGATAATCCACTTTTTCAAAGTGGTGAAGAACGACCGGGACTGGTGCACAGAATAGACAAAAATACTTCGGGACTGCTTGTCGTGGCAAAAAATGAATTTGCAATGTCCAATCTCGCAATGCAGTTTTTTAATAAAACCACCAAAAGAACCTACAATGCCCTGGTCTGGGGAGAGCCTCCGGAGGAGGAGGGAACCATCACAGGACATTTGGGACGGAATCCGAAGGACCGAAAGAAAATGATGGTATTCCCTGACGGAGACCAGGGAAAAAATGCCGTAACCCATTACCGGATCATGGAACGCCTGGGGTATGTTACACTGGTAGAATGCCGGCTTGAAACAGGAAGAACACATCAGATCAGGGCCCACTTCCAATACCTGAAACATCCCCTCTTCAATGACAATGAATATGGTGGTGACATAATCCTTAGAGGTACTACCTTTACAAAATACAAACAATTTGTTACAAACTGTTTCAATATTCTTCCACGGCAGGCACTGCATGCCAAATCACTTGGATTTATTCATCCCAAAACAAAAAAAGAGCTCATCTTCGAGACAGAACTACCGGACGATATGTGGACTGTCATTGAAAAATGGCGAAAATATACTTCAGGAAGAGAACTCGAAATTCTCTGATTTATCTCATTGCTCCTTTATAACAGCTAATTGATAATTAGAAAAGCAGATTTCGTGGAAAGGATGTTTTGTAAAGTAAAATATATCATTCCTGTATAAGGTCTTTCATGAAAAAAATCGTATTTTTATTATAAGAATACGGTTATTATGGAAGTAGCAATATTAACAGGAGGCGATTCATCGGAATATTCAATTTCGGTGAAAACGGGAAATGAGATTCAGAAATGGCTTGTACAAGCCGGATATAACTCTCATATAGTGCTTGTTAAGGGTCAGGATTGGCATGTTAAAAACGGTCAGGAACTAATCCATTTCAACAAGGAATTATTTAACTTTAAAGATGGAAAGAGGGATATAAAAATCGATTATGTATGGAATGCCATACACGGAACCCCGGGTGAAAACGGATTACTGCAGGGCTATCTGGATATGAAAAATATTCCGTACAGTTCTTCAGGACATCTGGCCTCAGCCATGACCTTTAATAAATATGTGGCCAAGACATACCTCAGACAATTTGGGATAATGACTGCAGAAGCGGCATTGATCCAAAGAGACAAAAGTTTTGACATCGATGAGATTATTGAAAATGTCGGTTTACCCTGCTTTGTAAAACCCAATAATGGCGGATCAAGCTTTGGAACTACCAAAGTCACCCAAATGGAGAATATGAAATCTGCTATTGATAAAGCCTTTGTAGAAGATAATGAGGTAATCATTGAATCATTTGTAAAAGGACGCGAAATTACCTGCGGTCTTTTTAAAACAAAAAAACGGGAATTGACATTTCCGCTTACGGAGATTATTCCCAAGACAGATTTTTTTACATTCGAAGCTAAATATGAAGGAATGGCAGACGAGATCACTCCGGCAGAGATTGATGAAGACCTTGCAAAAAGATGCATGCAGCTCTCCTCGGAGATTTATGATCACACCCATTGCAAAGGGATTGTCCGGATCGATTTCATCCTTAGGGGAAACCAGATCTACTTTCTGGAATTAAATACCATCCCGGGAATGTCGAAGGAGAGCATCGTGCCTCAGCAGATCAGGGCTATGGGGATCAAGGTGGAGGAGATTCTGAAAGAGGTGATCGAAGACTCCATGGAGTAGTTTAAACACACCTCCTATCTCAACTGGAAAGTAGTAAATCAACCTTTTTTTTATACTTTTGGGCATTAAATCACAATATATGCGTACTGGATTCATATTACTATTGCTGCTACTTAGTTTCAGATCATGCTACTATGTTGATTCTGAGTTATATGTGGTTGATGTTGACCCGGAGTTTACTCCACAGGTGCAGATCAGCTCCAATCTTGATGGACTAGACAGTATTCCGGTAACCGACAGCCTGCTGTTCAGTTATTCGATTGAAATTGATACAGGACAGCTTTTCGTGGCAGATATTTATATCGGGAACGCACATTTGTACAGATCCGATACCATTTCGGACAGTATATGGATTTACAAGAATTATGTGAACTCTTCTGGTGACCATGACCTAACTCTTATAGCATATTATAAGAGCTTTACAGGTAGTTTAGCAGATATTTTCGATGCTGAATTTCTCGCAGCAGATACAAGCTATACATTAACTTTCATAGAATGAGAAAAGTTGTATTTTTTATATTAATTACGTTTTCCGTATCGCACATGACAGGGCAGCAAAGTGGCATATCCTTTGCAGGCGGGATTGGTACTTATGAGCTGGGGAATCTGAAAACATACCACAACGATCTTCTAACAAGGCTCCCGGTTGAAGCAATTGCATTTGCTTATTTTCCTCCTTTCACCAACTTGAGAATCAATTTATATCGACAGGAAGATTCAGGATTAAAATACGGATTGGTATATGCCTATTCAGCTTCCGGAGCACATGCAAATTATACGGATTTTTCAGGCTATCTGAATCTTGACCAGGAGATTTCTTCATATCAGTTCGGAGCAACTGCAGGATACAGGTTGTTGAATGTGGATTTTTTTATTACACAATTTGAGATCTCTGCTTATGGTGATCTTCGACTTAGCTATATCAGAGATAAGGTAACGATGCATATCAATACCCAATACTATTATGAAAACAACCAATTAAACCTGAATGCATTTTCTCCGGGTGCCGAACTTGGTCTTGATGCTGTTTTTAACTTCAATACGATGTCACTGGGTGTTGAAGGAGGTTACTTTATTGATGCAGGAACAAAATTCAGTAAAGGGGAACAGACAAATCCAGGATCATATGTTTCATTGTTTCCTGCAGGAGAGCTTAGAACAGATCTATCAGGATTCAGAGTAGGTCTGAAGGTTGTTAAGCGATTCAATCTGGAATTGTTTACAGAATAGATTTTACAAAATTGCCGGCCTTTTCACTTACAGATTCATTTCCGGATGCACCAACTGCTTTAATAAATGCACTTCCGATAATTGCACCGTTCGCGAATTCAGAAGCCAGGTTAAAAGTGTTGGCACTGGAAATTCCAAATCCGATCAGCCGCGGAATGGGCAAATTCATGGAGTTGATTCTCTGGAAATACTCCAATTGTTTTTCCGTAATCCCCTTTTTTGCACCTGTGGTTGAGGAGTCTGCAACCATGTAGAGAAATCCTCCGGAAGCAGCGGCGATCTGCCGGATACGATCCTCTGATGTATAAGGGGTGATCAACATGATAAACTTCAATCCGGATTCCTCCAAAATGCTCCTATATTCCTCGTTATAAATATCGAGCGGAAGGTCGGGAAGGATCAGTCCGTCGATACCTGTCTCTACACATCGCCTCACAAAATTTTCAAAGCCATACTGCAATACCGGATTCAAATACCCCATCAATACCAGCGGGATATGAACCTGATCCCTTACTTTACCAATTTGACCGAACAGATATTCGATGGTCATCCCGTTTTCCAGGGCAACATGACTGCTTTGCTGAATAACCTCGCCATCGGCCAGCGGGTCGGAAAATGGCATTCCCAATTCAACCATATCCACACCGCTCTCCTGCAAAGCCAGCAAGGTCTCAACTGTATCATCAAGGGCAGGATAGCCGGCTGTCATATACACCGAAAGAACATGCTCCTGCTTGTCTCTGAATAACTGATCTATTCTGTTCACAATTTTTTTTTTAGTTCCAATCTATTAATTTCTCATATTCTAAAACTCCACGTATACATTAGGTTGTGAGGCCGGAAAAAGTGGAGTTTAATCATGTAAATGAGTACTCTTCCGACGAGCCCGGCGCTGCAAACCGGCATTATGGCCCCACATTAGTTAACTTGTCCGGCAGGTTGGCTGAATATGCATCCATGTCCTTATCTCCTCTTCCTGAAAGATTGATCACCACATTCTGATCCGGTTTCATATCAAGGCTCTCCAATGCTGCCAGGGCATGGGCCGTTTCCAATGCTGGAATAATACCTTCAAGACGGGTCAGCAAAAATGCAGCCCTCAATGCCTCATCATCCGTTACATTGATCACCTCTGCCCTTCCGCTCCTGTTGAGCCATGCATGGATGGGTCCCACCCCCGGATAGTCAAGTCCAGCGCTAATCGAATAGGGCTCTGTGATCTGCCCGTCGGCATTCTGCATCAGCAAAGTCCTGCTTCCGTGAATGATGCCATCCCTGCCGATGGTGCTGGTAGCGGCCGATTCACCTGAATCAACCCCTTTTCCGGCAGCCTCAGCAGAGATTAGCCTCACCCGTATATCGTCCATATAATGATAGTAGGCACCTGCTGCATTACTACCCCCTCCCACACAGGCCACCAGGTAATCGGGATAATCCCTTCCGGTCTTCTCCATCAATTGAACCTTCATCTCCTCGCTGATCACCGACTGAAACCGGGTGACTATATCGGGATAGGGATGTGGCCCTACAACCGATCCGATGATATAATGTGTGTCGACCGGATTGTTGATCCAGTCACGTATCGCCTCGTTCGTTGCATCCTTCAGTGTTTTATTCCCACTGTGCACCGGACGCACCTCGGCTCCCAGCATCTCCATTTTTCTTACATTGGGCGATTGCCTTTCAACATCCAAAGCTCCCATGTAAACGATACAATCCAGTCCTGCCAGGGCACAAACAGTAGCTGTGGCAACGCCATGCTGACCCGCACCTGTCTCTGCAATGATCCTGCTCTTTCCCAAATGCCGGGCAAGGATGATCTGTCCGACAGTATTGTTCACTTTATGTGCCCCGGTATGGTTCAGGTCTTCCCTCTTCAGGAAGATATTTGTGCCATAACGGGCAGATAATCTTTTTGCGAAATAGAGCGGGGTGGGCCTGCCAACAAAATCCTTGAGCAGACCCTTAAACTCCTCCTGGAAAGCCGCGGAATATATGATCTCCAGGTATCTCTCTTCCAACTCCTTCACATTGGGGTATAACATTTCAGGGATAAATGCTCCTCCGTACGGACCGTAGAATCCCCGTGCATCTACGTGATATGATATCTTATCTGTCATCTCTCATTTCTTTTATAAATTTACCTACCAATTCCGGATCCTTAATACCAGGATCGGTTTCAAACCGGCTGTTAATATCCACCGCAAAGAGTGCGGGCAGATCGATTGCCTTTATCATTTCAGTATCTTTCCTGGAAATTCCACCGCTAAGGAAAAATTTAACGTCTGAACTCAGCCTGGCCAGGATGGACCAATCAAATTTCCTTCCACTACCACCATGCGAAATTACAGGGGTATCAAACATGAAATAATCTGACACTCCTGCATATCTGACAACAACTGTCTGTTCTCCAGCTGATCGCCCGGAAACACCTTGATCACAGTTTTCCCTTGTATCTGGAGCGCCCTGCAGGTTTCAGGCGATTCCATGCCATGAAGCTGCAGAACTTCAATGCCATGTTTGTTAGTAATGTCGACCATATTCCCGTAATGCTCATTCACAAAAACCGCTGTTTTTCTGACACCTTCGGGCACAGCAGAAAAGAGTCCCGGATCGGGCTCACTGCCTACGTAACGAACCGAATTCTCAAAAAATATAAAGCCAATAAAGTCCGGCCGGTACTTACATACCGCTTGCACATTCTCAGCATCAGTCATGCCACATACCTTGATCTTCAGGTTATCCATACCTGTCTGTTTTTACTCTGTTTAAAAATTCTCCCAGCTCCTGACCAGGGTCTCCTGCGGTCATAAATCGTTCACCCATTAAAAAACCCCTGTAACCAATATTGAATAGCATACCCACATCTTCCGGCTCCTTCAGTCCGCTCTCCGATATCCTGACTGTCTCGGCCGGCAATTTAGGGAACAACGCAACCGATTGCTGAATATCGACGCTGAAATCCTTCAGGTCCCTGTTATTGACGCCAACCATCTTTATTCCGGGAACCCATTTGTCGAGCTCCTCTTCTGAATGAACCTCCAGTAAAACTGTTAACCCCAACGAATCAGCAACATCAACCATAGCAACAACATCTGCTTTTTCAAGAATAGATGCGATCAACAGCACCATATCTGCTCCATAGGCCTTTGCTTCGTGCAGCTGGTAGGAATCGATCATAAAATCTTTCCGCAATAACGGAAAATTATCAATCCTGCTCTTTACATTTTCCAGATCTTTAAACGAACCACCAAAAAAGTCCCTGTCAGTTAAAATGCTCGAGGCCTTCGCCCCTGCCTCCTTAAAAGATTGCACCACCGAGAAAGGATCGATCGCCTGTGAGATAACCCCTTTTGAAGGCGATTTTCTCTTGAACTCAGCAATAATATTCGGGCCGGTTTCACTGAACTGCAGCAAAGGATTAAGTGGCTCCCTGGTATATAAAGGCTTCTTCTTTAACTGCTCGAGGGGTTTCCTTGCCTTTCGTTTCAGCACCTCCATCCGCTTGTTTTCGACTATGGTATCCAGTATGGTTCTCATCGTATATCCATTTTACTTTACACTGCAGCAACAGCTATCCACTGTAATTCAACCCCCTACCAATTGTGTCCCCAATGATTCTTTCCACAATAATCCTATCCTCAAAAACATAGCTTTACTGCATCTCAATTAATTTTTTAAACGCTTTTGCTCCTTTCCCTGCTACCAGAGAATCTGTTGCTCTCTCCACAGCCGTCTCCATATCCAGCGAACTGTCGAGCGTCTGCAAAGCAAAGGCAGCATTGGCAATCACAGCGTGATTCTGCGCCTCTGTACCCTTTCCCTCAAGCACATTCATAAAGATTGTACTTGCCTCATCGACCGATTCTCCTCCGTAGATCTGATCGGGAGGTACCCGGCTGAGTCCGGTCTCCTCCGGCATGATCGTTCTTTCCCACCTCTCAGTATATGCCTTGAAGGGCCCGGTGAGCGATATCTCATCGTATCCGTCGAGGGAATGGATGATCGTGAAATTCACCCCTGAATCCTGGTAAATGTAATTGTAGAGCCGGGCTACATCCAGGCTAAAAACTCCAATCAGCTGGTTTCCCGGGGAGGAGGGGTTCACCATTGGACCCAGCATATTGAAGAACGTTTTCATCCGCAGGCTCTTCCGTACCGGGGCCACGTTTTTCATGGCCGGATTGAAAAACGGGGCATGCAGGAAGCAGATACCCGCCTGGTCAATCTCCCGCTTCAGCTTGTCGCTATCGGCCGAAAATGTATACCCAAAATACTCCATCACATTGGATGATCCGCAGCTCGAAGAGACGCTGTAGTTGCCATGCTTGGAGACCTTCTCCCCTGCCCCTGCAACCACAAACGAGGTAAGCGTCGATATATTAAAGGTGTTCTTTCCGTCACCCCCGGTACCGCACACATCAATCGCATTGAATTCTGAAAGATCCACCGGGATGCACAAACCAAGCAGCGCATCCCTGAATCCCGACAGCTCCTCCACCGTAATATTGCGCATCAGGTAAACCGAGACGAAAGCCGCTATCTCCGGATCATTGTACTTTCCGGCAGCAATGTTTGTCAACACCTCCTTCGCATCGTCCCTGGTCAATGTCTTGTGATCAAATAAATAAGTTAGTATCTCTTTCATTTTTTTTAAAAAATTTTCGTCCCCATTATATTCAGTAGAAGGATTATATTTCGAGCACGGTGATTCAGTCACATTGCATTATTGACATACTTTGTAGTTTTTATTCTCCTTCAATCCAGTTCTTGATCATCATGCCACCATACTCCGTGAGCACCGATTCAGGATGGAACTGAACCCCTCTCACATCATGCTCCCTGTGCCGCAGCGCCATAATATCTCCCTCAGCATTCCTGGCTGTCACCTCCAAAACATCAGGCAGGGTATCCTCCTCAACGATCCACGAGTGATAACGGCCCGCATCAAATACCTGCGGGACCCCCTTAAAAAGGGGTTCATCACCGACCGACCTTTGCATGGGGCTGGAAACACCATGGTACACCTGCGCCAGGTTCCGTATCGTTCCACCGTAAACCTCAGCGATCGCCTGGTGTCCGAGGCAGACCCCCAAAATGCTCTTTTCAGATCCGTACCTGCCGATCAACTCCTTGCTGATCCCGGCCTCATCCGGGACGCCCGGACCGGGAGAGATAACAATCTTGTCAAATTCTCCAACCTCCTCAAGGCCGATTTTGTCATTCCTGGCAACCGTCACCGCTGTCCCGGGTATACGCTCAATATACTGGACCAGGTTGTAGGTGAAAGAATCATAATTGTCTATTACCAATATTTTCATCGCCATCTCATTTACATTGTTTGGGCCATCTCAATGGCCGATTTAAGTGCTGCAAGCTTGTTCCGAACCTCCTTTAACTCCGACTCCCTGTCAGACTCCGATACAATACCGGCACCTGCCTGGTAATACAGGGTATTGTTCTTCGACATGAAAGAGCGGATCATGATGGCGTGGTTGATATCGCCGTTCAACCTGATGTTCCCAATGGTACCCCCGTAAAAACCACGCCGCTTGCCTTCATATTGATCGATCAGCTCCATCGCCTTATACTTCGGCGCCCCGGAAAGCGTTCCCGCGGGAAAAGACTCAGCCATGATCTTCACGGTATTGGCATCAGGCAGTAACACCCCGGATACTTTCGAAACCATATGGATTACATGCGAGTAAAACTGTATCTCCCGGTACTTCTCAACGGTGACCTTTGAAGTGGTGCGGCTCAGATCGTTACGCGCGAGGTCGACCAGCATAATGTGCTCTGCATTCTCCTTATCATCATCAGCCAGTTGCCGCGCCAGTTCACGATCCATCTCATCATTCCCGGTCCGCCTGAATGTCCCGGCAATGGGATTGATATACGCCTTCCCATCCTTAACCTCGATCTGCGTTTCGGGCGATGAACCAAACAACCTGTAACTGCCATAATCAAAATAGAACAGGTACGGGGAAGGATTGATCGACCGCAAGGCCCGGTATACATTGAAATCATCGCCCCTGAACTCCTGCGAAAACTGCCGCGAAAGCACAATCTGAAAAACATCGCCCCTGAAGCAGTGCTCCTTCCCCTTGTCAACAATCTCCATATACTGCGCATCGGTCATATTGGTCCCCTCCTCCCCCGAGGTCCTGAAATGGTAGGCGGCAATGTTCCGGTTCTGAATCAGATCCTCAATATAATCGATCGATGAGGACTCCCCATCAACCAGATTCTCAATAAGCTGCAGCTCATTTTTTAAATGGTTGATCGCGATAATGTACTTGTAGAAGCCATACTTCAGCTCAGGGATCTGCTCATCCGCAGCCTCAGGGGAGTTGAACAGGATATCCTCGAAGTACTGCACCGAGTCGTACGATGAGTAACCAAACACACCATCAATCACCAGCCCCTTATCCACCTCAACCGGTTGAAATGCATGCACAAATGCATCCAGCTTTTCAATAACGTCTGAACGCTTTTCAAGCTGCAGGGCCTTGCTCTCCTGACCGGGAAGCTGGACGGTGAGGCGATCCCCCCGCACTTCAAAATCGGCAATCGGTGCAAGACACAAGAAGGACCACGAATTCTGGTTGCTGTGGTAGTCCGAGCTCTCCATCAGCAACGAATTCGGAAAGATATCGCGCACCTTCAGGTAGATGCTTACAGGTGTAATGATGTCGGCCAGAATGGTCTTCGAAACCGTTTTGATCGCTATTTTCTCCATAATTTAATTTTCCTCCGTTTTTATATGGTATAAAAAAAAAGACCTGCCGTTACGGCAAGTCCTCTTCTCAATTTTTTATAATGACTGGTCCGCTCCGGCTAAGAATTATCGAAGTGCCACCACCAGTTATTTTTGTTTCTCAATTGCATTCTTTCAGTTTGTCGCTGTAAAATTAAAACAATTTTCAATAAAAAAAGAAAATGGCCAAAAAATTTACAATTTCTTAAAAATGTCTCGATTGAACCCCTCATCATTTGGGGAAAGATATTTCAGCTGCGCAAAGACAAAAGGATATGTATAAATATTTCCATAGTATGTTGTTAGTTGATGAGGGCTCGCCGAGCACCATTGAAAATATTGCTTATGCGAGGCAACCAGTCACTTTAAGTTAGAACGATATTTAAAAAAATTTATATCAAGTAGTTAAATAAAGAATTAATACGGATGAAAGGCTTGTTGCTTTTTCAATCTCGATGAACACAGGTTATAACAGTTAACAACGCTTTTGGTTGAAACATTTGTAAAATTAGTTTACTTTCGCACCTCATAAATGAAGCCAGGAAAACTAAGTTCTTTTCAGTCTTTGATAAGAACCGAGGCGCAACAGTTCGTGCAAAGAGCTTATTAAACAGCAGTGATGAAAAATATTTTACGCAATGGTGGCATCTTTCTGGGGATATGGATTGTGGTGATGATCATATTCACCCTCTCACACGCCTTCTCCAACAGCCTGCCACCGGTCGACTACCTCTGGAAATTCTCACTTCTCCCCGGACTGGTTCTTGCGGGTATCGCCATGTTCGGCACCCTCCTGCAGAAAACCATTCCGGTGAAAAAGGGGGTCAACTGGATTTTCCTGCTCTTTGCCGTCGGACTCGACCAGGCGATAAAAACCTACCTTTTTTCGATCGAATGGGAGACGCTCTCCATCCCGCTGATTGAGCCCGTCTTCTACCTGCAGCCCACACAAAACACCCTCGGCTCCTACCTCTGGGTACTGCTGAACTTTGAAAAAAGCTCACACCTCCTCAACATCATTCTCTTCTCCGTAATCGGCTTCCTATTCGTGGAGATCTGGCGCTTCTACACCCGCCGAAAGCGCAACAGCTTTTGGATCAATGGATTCATCCACCTGTTCCTCGCCGGACTACTCGCCAACGTCATCGACAATGCCTATTGGGGCGGCTCGCTCGACTATATCACCATCAGGCCCTTCTACACCTTCGACCTGAAGGACATGTACATCACCCTATGCGAACTCTTTCTCCTTACAGAGCTGATCGACAACCGCCTGCTGAAAAAACTCTTCCACATGCCCAAAGAGGAGAGCAAA
>CAYSMO010000009.1:0-34956 GCA_964432125.1 uncultured Bacteroidaceae bacterium
CCGGAGCAGTTACAGCTCCCTCAGGGGCGACATTCCTGTACCACGAATTGCTTACAGAACAGGGATCCAGCTCCGTTAGGAGCGCCATGTCTAGCCCCAGCGGGGCGAAATGTCTGCAGGCGGGTAATGTCTGTAGCTGGGTTTTATTGGATGTTCCTATAGCCCCGTCCCCTGCCACCACCTTCGCCGGCCCGGAATTTCTTAAGGATATACATCCTGAATTCCCTATCCAGCGCATACATCTGCATCGTCTTCTTTTTACCCATGATTTCCACGAAGGTTTCATGATACTCCCTATTGAGGTCAACCCTGCTTTGCTGCAATTCAAGGAATTTTTGAATCGTCTCATCAATCTCCTGATCGCTCATCGCCTCATAATTACTTCTGTAATAGACCAACAGATTTTTTTCATCCTCATTGATCTTCATGTTCCTGTTTTGCAGGTCCTCCTGCACCGGCCAGAATTTTTCAGCTTCCGTTTCAGACAGGTTAAGTTTCTCGTTGTAAAAACTGATCTTTTCCTCTTTAAACCTTTGCATTTGTCCACCCGGCTGCGCCGACAACGTTAATGAAACAACGTATAATAGCACCGGGATAAATATCATCCTGTTTATATTGGAATACTTATTCATGGTATACATTTTTAATTTGAATCAATTAAATGAAGCAGGTCAACTTCGTTGCTGCTAAGATAGACCATTGCACTTTCATCCCATTCTGAATAGGGACTCTCCTCATCCATTGAATAGGCCTCTGAAATAATCGATTCGTCAAAGGTTACCCCGGTTTGCTCGAGCAGCTCGATATCATATAAACCATACGTATCGATTCTATTGCCTACAACGCTTTGCAGTAGAATATAGATAACCAATGCAAGGCCAGTCATTGAAGCTGCCAGGGTGAGATAGGGTCGCAATGGAATCCTCCTGCCAGTCAGTCGCTTATGGCCGGTTTCGTGCTGACCGGATCGTTCGTTCCCCCGTTCAACTTCATCGATCCGGTCCATAACGCGATCCCCCAGTCCATTGAAATAACCTTTAGGAACCACAAAAGGATTTTTAGGTTCTTCAGGTACAGTGCTCTTTATTTTTTTTATCGAAGTCATAATTCAGTTATCTGTAAGTTAGACCATTAAAAATATAAAAGGTTTATTCTCCGACCAGATACTTCTCAATTTTTTTTACTGCATGGTGGTAGGATGCCTTCAGTGCTCCAACGGATGTGTCGAGAATTCGTGCCATTTCCTCATATTTCATCTGTTCAAAATATTTCAGGTTAAATACCACACGCTGCTTTTCTGGTAGCGAGAGGATCGCCTGTTGAAGTTTTCGTTCGGCCTGGTCACCGTCAAACCAGGGATCGGCCTCCAGCCCTTCTGCCAGGTGCAACTCATATTCCGGATTGTCGGATCCTGATAAATGCCTCTTCCTCGATTTCATAAGTGTTAGAGACTCATTGGTTGCGATGCGGAAGAGCCATGTATACAGTCCCGATTCAGCCCTAAAACCATCCAGGTTGCCCCACACCTTGATCAGTGTGTTCTGCAGGGCATCATCCGCATCTTCATGGTTAATTAAGAGGCGTCGGCAGTGCCAGTATAGCCGCTCGCTGTATTTATCCATAAGATGCCTGAAAGCAATTTCTCGCTTTTCACTCTCCCTGAACTGCGTGATGATCTCTTTATCAGTAATTACCGGCATCTTCTCTCCTCTGCCATTTAGAGTGTTTAAACCCGGAAAGGTTTAAGGGGATCAGAAAATAAAATGTATTACCTGAATTCAACCAATTCCGTAAGTCCCGATCTAATCCCGAAATCGCGCACCTGTGTTTGCATGGTGCTTTTTAAATCTGCCTGTCTGTAAACAATCCTATAGGAACCCGGCTGAAGGTAGTAGTCCTGCCGATTCACCCCCGGCCGAATATTGAGTACCCATTTCTGATCTCCTTCAGGGGTAAGCTGGAAAAGTGCACCATAACCAGGCTTCCTGGAAGATATATGTACCATTCCTGGCTCAGGAACTTCAACAGTGGTTGTGTAGCTTTGTCGTATCTCCACATCCCGAAGGTAAATCAGGGGGAATACTGGAATCTCCAGATCATATTTGCCGACCACATATTTCTCGCTGGTTTCCATGAACTGTACATTGATGGTTCTGGGATCTCCCGACCGCTTAACAAGTATCTTTTCGTTCCGGTAGACATTTCCTTTCGCACTTCTTATCAGCAAGAACCCCTGAGGTGCGTCAATACCGATCTGGTTGTGCCGTCCTGCAATCAACCTGACTGAATCCGTTGAAGTGGAGGGTATTGTCTGTGCGACCACTGTATAAATGCTGAGCTGATCAATTGAAAGTGTATCAGGATTTCCTTTGCTGTTGAGCGTATGCATCATATTATAGCGTACCTTTCCGGAAAGTTGGTCGTAAAACAAAACAGCTACATCAGTCTCCGTTGGCATTCCTTGGGTATCAATGAGATTCACCTGTGCACTGGTTGTGTTTAGTGCATGGGTTATAACAACCTTCATGGCATGACGGAATTGCTCTTTGCTCGGAGCGTCATAATAATGTCCCAGGCAGCCAAATGTCTCTTCAAAACCGGGGTCATTGCCTATCCCGATTACAAATGGTCGCAGTGTTATCCCCTTCTTCTGCAATTCAAGGGACACCTCGCAAGGATCGCCATCGCATGCCTCGACGCCATCAGTAAGTAAAATAATAATATTCCTGCAAGTGTTACAAGGAGGAAAGTCATTTGCTGCCAGTTCGAGGGAATGGGCAATGGGTGTGGTCCCTTTTGGAGATAGAAAGCGTAACTTCTGGCGGATCCTCGAAGCATTGTTCGGGGCGAAGGGAACCTCAAGCTTGGTATCACTGCAATCCTGTGGTGGAACAGGACTCTGGTGCCCGTAAACCCGTAAGGCCATTTCCACATTTTCAAGTTGCGCAATGCTGTCGACCATTTCCACCAGCACCTTTCTGGCAACATTAATCTTTGTTTCACCTTCCCACGAACCTGCCATACTATAAGATGCATCGAAAATAAACAAGATCCTGGAACTTGGCTCATAGCCAATTTCAGATTCCTGGGCATAATTCTTTTCTGTCAGGAGAAAAAGAAATGGAAGGAAGACTAAATATCGGTAATTGAAATTTATCATTGCTATAACGCATTAATAATTAATGACGTTCTGCAATATACAAATTATAGTATAAGCATCTCTACAGGTGTGCCTAAAAGTATTAACAGGCTACTTTCTTGCGGATAGGTACTCCATCACCTGTCTGTACACATTTTCCCCGTTGAAGCCAAGCATTTCATCCAGCACCTTGAAGGGAGCCGAATAGCCGAAATTTTCCAATCCAAATACCTTGCCCCTTGGCCCCACAAGCCCCTGCAATGTTACCGGCAATCCGGCTGTCATCCCAAAAACAGGAAGAGCAGTCGGGATTACAGATTCACAGTAT
This sequence comes from uncultured Bacteroidaceae bacterium, assembly GCA_964432125.1. Classification (GTDB taxonomy): domain Bacteria; phylum Bacteroidota; class Bacteroidia; order Bacteroidales; genus M55B112. The sequence goes on from CAYSMO010000009.1 coordinate 3,468, forward strand.
GCATCATCCTGGTCCCTAAATCTTCCTTCGGAAATAGCAGAAACAACCCTTACACTTAAATTATCTCGCTCCTCCAGCAGAGCTGCACCATCAATGAGTGTAGAGACTTCTGATCCTGAGGCTACCAGGGTAATATCAGGGATCCCCTCTACATCCTTTACAACGTATGCTCCTTTCTCAGCATTCAGTGCATCGGTGTACCTGTCAGAACCCGGTAATGCCGGAACATCGGCGATACCCTGTCTTGACAGGATCAGCGCTGTGGGAGTCTTTTGATTCTCGAGGGCCATTTTCCAGGCAACGACAGATTCTATACCGTCAGCCGGACGCAATACAAGCATGGACCTGTCGCCCGAGTGATTCTTCAGGTGCTCCAGGAGCCTGATCTGCGCCTCCTGTTCCACCGGCTGATGTGTGGGACCATCCTCACCTACCCTGAAGGCGTCATGGGTCCATACATATTTAACCGGCAGCTCCATAAGTGCTGCCAACCTAACTGCGGGTTTCATATAATCGCTGAAAACAAAAAATGTTCCCACCACCGGTATTACTCCTCCATGCAGTGCCATGCCGTTGGCAATGGCAGCCATGGTGAGTTCACTTACTCCCGCCTGCAGGAAAGAGCCTGAAAAATCTTTCTTCACAAAGGCGGCTGTATTCTTCAAAAAGGTGTCTGTTTTATCACTATTGGACAGATCAGCCGAAGCAACGATCAGATTATCAATCTTTTCATGCATCGCACCAAGTACAGCACCTGCAGATGCGCGGGTGGCCTGATTCTCCTTAATTTTAATTGAAGAGAATTCGATGGAGGCTGTTTCAGCATTCAGAAATTTTTTCAATTTTTCAGCCTTTTCAGGGTTTGCAGCTTCCCAATCAGCCTGCAACTTCTTCTTTTCTGCAACTATTTTACGCTTTGCATCCAGCACTTGCCGATATCTTTCCTGTACCTCAGCGAAGACACGGAAAGGATCTGATGGATCTCCTCCCAGATTGGAGATAGTTTTGTCAAAGGATGCTCCAGCATCAGAAAGGGGCATTCCGTGTGTGGAAGTCTGTCTCTCAAAACTCTTTCCATCTTCAGTAAGGGCACCTTTGCCCATAATGGTCTTACCGATAATTAAAACAGGCATTTCATCCTCCTGTTCTGCTTTCTTCATAGCATCAATTATCTGCTCCGGATCATTGCCGTCGATGGTATAAACCCTCCATCCCCATGCTTCATATTTCTTTGCAGTATCTTCGGTGGTGACTACATCTGTTCTGGTCGACAGCTGAATATCATTTGAATCGTAGAACATCACCAGGTTGTTTAGTCCCAGGTGACCGGCGATCCTGCCGGCACCCTGGGATATCTCCTCCTGTATTCCACCATCGGAAATAAATGTGTATGTTTTATGCGCCATCCAGTCGCCGAAACGTTCCACCAGAAAACGCTCTGCGATTGCTGCTCCAACTGCCATCGTGTGGCCCTGTCCCAATGGACCGGAGGTGTTTTCAACTCCCCGACTGGTTTCTACTTCGGGATGACCTGGTGTTGGGCTGCCCCACTGACGGAAACCGGCGAGATCCTCCATGGAATAAGCACCAACAAGTGCCAGCACACTATAAAGCATGGGGGACATATGGCCAGGATCGAGGAAAAATCTGTCCCTGAAAGCCCATTGCATATTGTCCGGATCAAAATTCAGAAATTCAGAATATAATATTTCAATGAAATCAGCACCACCCATGGCTCCTCCCGGGTGACCGGATTTGGCTTTTTCTACCATGGCTGCTGATAGTATCCTGATGTTATCTGCTGCTTTTGTGTGAAGTTGTATGCTCATTAATTCTGTTTTTTAACATATATTTTTAACGGAGTCAAAAGTAATGAAAATATGCGGATATTGGAACTCTTTTATACATATGTCGTCCTACAGACATTTCCTTACAGACATGGCGCTCCTATTGGAGCTGGACATTTCGCTCCTCCGGAGCTGGGGTTCCATGTGGACAATCTGCTACAGACATTTTGCTCCTCCGGAGCAATGAAAGCTCCGGCAGGAGCGACATGTCTGTAGCAGATGTCGTAACCGAAGCTCCAAGCTCCAGAGGAGCGACATGTCTGTAGCAGATGTCGTAACCGAAGCGGAACATTTCTCAGGAAATCATCAATTACAGCAATCTTTCCTCAGGTTCGGGGTCAAGCGGTACCGTTCTCAGGAAATCGACTGTTTCATTGATATCCCTGTACATCACCTTGTCTTCATCAATAAAGGCAACCCGCTCTCTGAACTGTGCCAGGAATTTTTCGAGGATAGCCGAGCTCCTTGCCGGTCTTCTGAAATCGATCGCCTGAGCGGCATTATACAATTCTATCGCAAGAATACGTTCGAGATTTTCCATTACCTTATATGCTTTTACAGCTGCATTGGCTCCCATACTCACATGGTCCTCCTGACCCTGCGACGATTCAATCGAGTCGACCGACGAAGGTGTACATAGCTGTTTGTTGTGGCTCACCATTGATGCTGCGGTATACTGTGGGATCATGAATCCTGAGTTCAGCCCGGGATTGGCCACAAGAAAATGCGGCAGTCCGCGTGAGCCCGACAGCAGTTGGTATGTTCGCCGTTCAGAAATATTTCCCAGCTCGGAAAGCGCGATAGCCAGGTTATCAAAGGCAAGCGCCAATGGTTGTCCGTGAAAATTACCGGCGGATATGATCAGGTCCTCATCAGGGAAGATGGTCGGATTGTCGGTCACCGAATTAATCTCATTTCTGAAAACATAGGCCACGTATTCAATGGAATCTTTCGAAGCACCATGCACCTGTGGAATGCACCTGAAAGAGTAGGGATCCTGTATATGGCTCTTTTGCCGGTTCGTGATCTCACTACCTTCCAGCAGCATGCGAACTCGTTCAGCCGTACGAATTTGTCCCTGGTGGGGCCGGATCTGTTGTATCAGCGCATGAAAAGGCTCGATCCGTCCATCAAAAGCATCCAGTGAGAGTGCCCCGATCATATCTGCAAGTCTGGAGAGTTTAAACACACGAAGGCAGAGGTGTACCCCATAGGCACTCATAAACTGCGTCCCATTCAACAGGGCCAGCCCCTCTTTTGATTGCAGATCAATCGGTTCCCAACCAAATTTTTTCAAAACCGTTGCAGAAGAGACGATCTCTCCATCCATCACGACCTCCCCCATACCGATCAGCGGAAGACTCATATGCGCCAGCGGAGCAAGATCACCCGAAGCGCCCAACGAGCCATACTGGTAAACCACAGGTGTAATATTGTTGTTGTACATATCAATCAGACGTTCTATTGTAGCGAGCTGAACGCCGGAATTCCCGTAGGAGAGCGATTGCACCTTCAGGAAGAGCATGAGCCGGGTGATCTCCTCCGGAACGGTCTCCCCCACTCCGCAGGCATGCGACATGACCAGGTTTTTCTGCAGCAATCCCAAATCAGACGCTGAAATAACTTTGTTGCAGAGTGAGCCAAAGCCAGTGTTGATGCCATACAGCGTATCGCCCCCCTGCCTCATCCTCTTGTCGAGATATGCACGACACTTCAGCACCTTCTCTCTGCTTTCGGGAGATAATTCCAATACCTTGTCCTCATCAATCAACTGCCTGATGATGGTCCAGTCGATTGCCTGATGATCTATCTGGTGTATATTTTTCATGAACTGCGCATTTTCCTTCCATGAACCGAATATACAAACTCAATAAGCCATAATGGCACTAGAATACAATGGCAGGTATTTACTTTTGAATATGCCATTCATCCATTACATTTCCATCCCGGTTCAGTTCAGGATGTGAATTACGGGAAAAAGAATGAAAACAGAGATGTTATTTGACAGCTACGGCTTCAAAACAGCCAATAATTCATCGAAAGAGAGCATCTGTTGATCACCTGTGAGCATATCTTTTAGTGTGACCTTTCCGGCAAGCATCTCACTCTCTCCGGTCATGGCAACAAACGGTATCTTCAGTTGATCAGCGTAGCTCATCTGCTTTTTCATTTTCGCCTGATCGGGATAGATCTCTGCAATAACCCCGCTTTGGCGAAGTTTTCCGAGGATTGGAAGGGCGTATCGCACCTCATCCTCACCGAAATTAATAAACATAAGTTGTGTAAGCTCTTCGGATGATGATGGAAAGCGATTAAGCTGCATCATGACATCGTAGATCCTGTCGGCTCCAAAGCTGATCCCCACCCCTGATATATCCGGCATACCAAAGATACCTGTCAGGTCATCATACCTGCCACCGCCACAAATGCTTCCGATTTGAACCTCGTCTGACTTCACCTCAATGATGGCGCCGGTATAATAATTGAGTCCCCTGGCCAGGGTGATGTCCAACTCTACAAAAGAAGAAACCGGATCCATGCCAATGTATTCCATCAAATGCCTGATCTCTGCGATCCCCTGTATTCCTGACTCAGATTCCGAAAGGTATTTTTCCAGGAAGTTCAGCTTTTCATCGTTCCTCCCCTGCATCTCAAAAACCGGATTAAGCAGGCTTAAAGAGTCCTGCGAAAGCCCTTTACTGAGAAGCTCTGCGCGAACATTTTCAATCCCGGCCTTCTCCAACTTATCAATGGCTATAGTAATATCCATGATCCGTTCCCGCGCACCGATCACTTCGGCGATTCCCGCAAGTATCTTTCTGTTGTTAATCTTGATAATCACCTTCAGGGAAAGGAGGGAAAAAACTTCGTCAATAATCCGGATCAGTTCAAACTCATTGATCAGCGAGTTGCTGCCTATCATATCGGCATCACATTGATAGAATTCACGGTACCTCCCTTTTTGCGGATTGTCGGCCCGCCAGACCGGCTGAATCTGGTATCGCTTAAAGGGGAAGGTGATTTCATTTCTGTGCTGCACCACATACCTGGCAAAAGGAACAGTGAGATCATAGCGAAGACCGCGTTTAGAGATGACAGTAGCAGTCTCGGACGGATCGGAATTCCGGATCTGCTCTTCACTGAGGCCCCGTAAAAAATCGCCCGAGTTAAGGATCCTGAAAAGCAACTTGTCGCCCTCCTCCCCATACTTACCTAACAGGGTGGTCAGGTTTTCCATGGCAGGCGTTTCGATCTGCATAAATCCGTACTTTCTGAAAACCGTACGGATCGTTTCAAATATAAAATTTCGGCGCGACATTTCTACCGGCGAAAAATCGCGTGTACCCTTTGGAACAGATGGTTTTTGAGAAGCCATAAGAAGGTGGTTGTTGATCAGATTTCTATTATTCGCACAAATTTAACTATTTGAGCTCAGTTCTCCTCAACAAAAAGGCAGATTCACAACCTGACCAGACAGTAGGATTGTTCAATCTATCTCGCCTTACCCACTTTTTTCAGGTCAAATTCAAGAAAAGCATCTGGTTTTCTTGGACTTACTTTATGAAAATCAAAGTAATAGAAGTTCGAATCACCTGCTCCGATTAGGATTTTATACACACGGGCATTTAGTTTCTTGCCCTCGGGTCCTACCTTATGAAGAAAGACGATGTTCTCATTCTTGTTCATGATCGCCTCCTTAATCTCTTCGCGGGTAACGATTTTAAAATCATGGGGATATACTGCTTTGATACGGGCTTCTGAACCGATAGAATTCTCCAGCTCATCCTCGACAAGATAGAGTGTCTTGTTGTGAACACCCGACATGTTATCGTTATATTCTTTCAATACATTCTGTGAGATGAGATCAGGATCGTCGGTAATCATCCGAACATGTTTCTGCATAAAGTTCACCATGGTTCCCAATTTATAGGTATAGTTCTCCTCTTCAACCCCGTAATAGCTCAGTGGGATATTAACAATATCTCTCATCTCCTCTATGGATGGATCATCGCCACCCAATGACAGGCACAAAAAATTATAGCGTGTCTGTGATTTATCTTTCTCGAAAGAGACAATCGCAACATACAGAAAAGATGCCTTGGGATCACCCGCTTTCTCGTTGAATTCATTATAATCAATGAATTCATACTCCGTAATATCCCAATATTTATCCATGGCATCCCTGATCTCAAAGTTATATTCTGACAAGGGGTTTCCCTGCAAAACAACATATGTCCTGGTGTTGTGAAAAACCTCCAGGTCCTCAACTGTGGGAAGATATTCTCTCTGGGCAACCCCATTTACAAGGGGCAGGGTTACAAGCAGGAAAGCAATGATTCTTTTCATCAGGTTTTAGTTTTTATTGGTTTCAATTCTCCGGGAAATATAATGGATTTCTTTCATTAAATTTTCGGATATAGACAAATTTAAATTGTTTTTTCTTTTTCCTTCTCAGTGCTGCATACTCATCGTGCAGTTCCGGATCGCGCATAAGCAATACCTCAACGGATGCTACATCAAACTCCATTAGTTTTCCGGTTTCAAAGTCAATCAGGTACTGTCTGACCTCAGTGGATGAATAACCGGAGGAGGGGGATCTGTAATAGGGATTTTGATAGTAGCTGTGCCTGTAATAAGGATCATAATATCCACTATTATATGTTGTTAGTGTAGCAACGAAATGGCTAATGCTCCCTACGAAACTAATCCTGTGAAACCTGGATCCCAGGTTTACATAGAGTACACCGTTTCTTCCATACCCCCAAATATTGGATGTGTTTAGTTCCTGTTTAACCCCAAAATCGTCGTAGAAGACAATCCTTTTTTCCTGGGTGACTCTTTCCAGGAAATCGCGTGAAAAGAGGTCCTCATCCGTTACCAACCTCGTTTTGGGTATCGGATTATTCTGCCTGACACTTTCAAAATTCGGATAGATTCCCTCTCTGAACCTGAAGTCAGGTGAATATTTCACCATACCTTCGGGATCCTGTTGGCTGTTATTATCCGTCTGGGCAAGTATCAAGCAGGGCAGGAATAAGAAGATCATCCCGCTGAATATCAATCTTCGAGCTAGCATTTTCATCATACAGTAAATATATCAAACTCCTTTTGTTTATAAAACGTATCGAAGGTAAAAATGATCTGCACAATGGACTTTTCACCACCCCTGGTCAACAAGTTTAAGTCGGTCCTATTTTTTCGATGTCATTTTTGCATTCATTGCCATCTCTTCCAACATTTCGGTAGTAATTGATTTCGGTCTTTCGAGCGGATAACCTAATGCCCTGTCCCATATCAGGTTGGCCGATATTCCGATAGATCTTCCAATTCCAAAGAGCACTGTATAAAAATCATATTCGGTAACACCGTAATGCCATTGAATCACGCCTGACTGGGCATCAACGTTTGGCCATGGGTTTTTAGCCTTTCCATGCTCTTTCAGGATATCGGGTACAACCTGGTAGAGCATATCTGTATATTTGAAAAGCAGATCATCCTTCAGGTGATTCAGGCTGAACTCCCTCTGCAGGGTATATCGCGGATCTGTTTTTCGGAGCACGGCGTGGCCATAACCCGGGATCACCTGACCGGAATTAAGGGTATCCCATACAAACTGCTTGATCTCCTCTTTGGTTGGTACTTTCCCATCCATCCGATGCACCAGGTCCTGAAGCCAGCGCAGCACTTCCTGGTTTGCAAGTCCATGCAGCGGTCCTGCAAGTCCATTGATCATTGCAGATATAGCTAGATAAATGTCTGACAATGAACTTCCTACCAGGTGACCGGTATGTGCGCTCACATTTCCGCTTTCATGGTCGGCATGGATAATAAAATGCATGCGGGCCACATCGTCATAAGGTTTGGGAATTCCCATCATATGAGCAAAATTACCACCCATATCCATGATGGGACTTGATTGAATTCTATTGCCATCCCGGTAGAGTTTGGCATAGATATATGAACCAATCTCCGGAAGTTTAGCCAACAGGTTCAGGCTATCTTCATACATCGGGTCCCAGTAATCATTTTTACTGATACCTGCATGGTATTTTTTTGAGAAGAAAGATTCCCTGTGCATGGTAAGAATAGCCGTAGAGAATATGGCCATGGGATGAGAGATTGATGGGAATGCGTCGATCACTTCATAAACATATCTTGGGAGTATCCTTCGTTTATTGAATTCATCAGCCACATCAGAAACTTCGTTATCGGTAGGTATCTCTCCTGTTAGCAACAAATACAAAGCACCTTCTACATAGGGCATTTCAGCACCGGAAGGTTTCGGTAGTTTTTCAAAAACCTCTGGAAGTGTATATCCCCTGTAACGGATTCCTTCGTTCGGATCAAGGTAAGAGATATCTGTCACCAGACTTTTCAGTCCCCTCATACCACCAATTGCTTGTCCGATAGTCACCTGATCGATTACCACATCACTATGATCCTTAACCAGCTTTTCCGTTCTGGGCCTCCAGATATCAATCTTGTCTTTTAATTTTTGCTTTAGGTTTGACATATTGTTACGAATTAGACGTAGATTTTAAAAATATACGACAATATACTATATATATGGAATTATATCAATGCTAGAATGAGAAAGTAGCATAAAAAAACCTTGCAGAAATCTGCAAGGTTCTATTTACACTGTAGGGAAAACCGGAATACAGTTATCAATAACCGTAGATCGCCTTGTCGCCCAGTTCCTCTTCAATCCGAAGTAGTTGGTTATATTTAGCGATACGGTCGGATCGACTCAGCGAACCTGTTTTGATCTGTCCTGAGTTGGTTGCAACGGCGATATCGGCGATGGTAGCATCTTCTGTTTCGCCTGACCGGTGTGAGGTAACGGTTGTAAAACCAGCCCTGTGTGCCATTTCGATCGTGTCGAGTGTTTCGGTAAGCGTACCGATCTGGTTCACCTTGATCAGGATAGAATTTGAACATTTCAATTCAATTCCCTTGCTCAGGTACTCAACATTGGTAACAAACAGATCGTCGCCGACAAGCTGACACTTACCTCCGGATTTCGCAGTATGAATAACCCAACCGTCCCAGTCACCCTCATCCATGCCATCTTCGATGGAATCGATCGGATACTTTTCAATCAGCTCGTCCAGGTATGCAGCCTGCTCTTCCCTGTTCCTTTTGGCGCCCTGCGGACCTTCGAACAGGGAGTAGTCATACACACCATCCTTATAGAATTCTGAAGCAGCACAATCGAGTGCGATCGTAATATCAGATCCCGGCTTGTAACCTGCCTTTTTAACCGCCTCAAGAATGCTATCGAGTGCGTCTTCAGTACCGTCCAGCTTGGGTGCGAATCCACCCTCATCACCGACTGCAGTACTGAGTCCTCTTGCCTTAAGTACACTCTTCAGTGCATGAAACACCTCAGCACCCATGCGTAGTCCTTCTCTAAAGGTTTTCGCACCTACCGGACGGATCATAAATTCCTGAAACGCAATTGGAGCGTCAGAATGTGAACCTCCGTTGATGATGTTCATCATCGGTACCGGCAGGTTTTTGGCATTCACTCCGCCGATATACCTGTAGAGGGGCATATCGTGGTACATTGCAGCAGCCTTGGCGGACGCAAGGGATACTCCCAGCAAGGCATTGGCACCGAGTTTACTCTTCGTTTTCGTACCATCCATAGCAAGCATTTTCTGATCGATGCCTACCTGGTCGAGTGCATCCATACCAATCATTTCCGGCGCGATCACCTTATTCACATTTTCTACCGCTTTTAAAACACCCTTGCCAAGGTATCTGTTCTTGTCGCCATCGCGTAATTCGAGGGCCTCGTTTTCACCGGTAGAAGCTCCGGACGGAACCGCAGCCCTTCCTACAAAACCACTGGCCAGGGTAACTTCAACCTCAATGGTCGGATTCCCTCTGGAATCAAGGATCTCACGTGCATGAACATCAATAATTTGTCCCATGATAATTTTTTTTATTTATTTATATATCAGTAAATTAATTTCATAAAAAGACAAAAGGGATCAAGCACCAAAGATACTTCATCCCCTTGCAGAATTGTAATACTTTGTATTAAATTATTCTTTCTTTTCCTTCTCCTCAGAAGAGTTATCCTCTTTTCCCTTTTCGGGTTCCTGAGATGATTCACTCTTCATAGGTTCTTCGGAAGAGGCAGTATCTTCTGTTTTCTTTTCACCTGCAGGAGTTTCTGACACAGGTTCTTCTGTATTTTCAACTTCAGGAGACTCTTCAGCAGATGCTTCCGATGCCGGCTGCTCATCGGCTGACTCTTCAACTGCGACATCATCAGCTGCAGTCACATTCTCTTTCACTTCATCCTTCACTTCGTTAACAGCACTTTCGGATGCAGATGAATCTTCTGCTACAGTTGACGGAGTCGCTTCATCTACCTGTGATTTCTTTTTGCCTCCCCTTCTTCTTCTTTTTGAAGATTTCGCTGCAGCAGCTGTATCGGCCAGCATCACTTCGTTATAGTCTACCAGTTCTATGATACAGATATCGGCATTATCTCCCAGGCGATTTCCCAGCTTAATGATGCGTGTATATCCTCCTGGGCGATCGCCGATTTTTTCTGCCACATCGCGAAAAAGTTCGCTGGTAGCATCTTTGTCCTGCAGGTAGCTAAAAACATGTCTTCTTGAATGTGTCGTATCTTCCTTTGCTTTAGTTATAAGCGGTTCAATATACACCTTCAGCGCCTTGGCTTTAGCCGTGGTGGTCCTGATCCGTTTGTGTACAATGAGCGAAGCTGCCATATTTGACAACATCGCGTGTCTGTGTCCGCGTTTCCTGCTCAGGTGATTTACTTTCTTCTTATGTCTCATCTCAATTAGTCCTTGTCAAGTTTGTATTTACTGGTATCCAACCCAAAACTCAGGTTCATGGTTGTTAGCAGTTCTTCGAGTTCAGTAAGTGATTTCTTTCCAAAATTTCTGAATTTCAGCAAATCATTCTTATTGAATTTCACCAGGTCGCCCAGCGTTTCGACTTCAGCGGCCTTCAGGCAATTCAATGCTCTGACGGAAAGATCGAGGTCGACCAATTTGGCCTTAAGAAGCTGCCTCATATGGAGTACCTCCTCATCAAATTCCTCGTTTGTAAAGGCTTCATCAGCATCAAGAGTAATCTTTTCATCAGAGAATAACATGAAGTGATAGATCAGAATTTTAGCTGCCTCTTTTAGTGCATCTTTCGGATGCACCGAACCATCAGTTTCAATATCGATCACAAGCTTTTCGTAGTCTGTCTTCTGTTCCACCCTGTAGTTATCGACTTCATACTTTACATTTTTTATCGGGGTAAAGATTGAATCGATAGCTATCAGGCCGAATTCAGATTCGGCCGGCTTGTTTTCATCTGAAGGCACATAACCCCTTCCCTTGCTGATCGTAAGTTCCATCTGAAGCTTAACATCAGCTTCCATATGACAGATTATCTGGTCGGGGTTCAACACTTTAAATCCGTTCATGAACTTTCCCAAATCGCCTGCTTTCAAAGACTCCTGTCCGGAAACTGTTACAACAACCTTTTCCTCATGGGTATCCTCGATCTGCTGTTTAAAACGAATCTGTTTAAGGTTAAGTATGATATCTGTAACGTCCTCAATTACACCTGTTATGGTTGAAAACTCATGTTCGACACCCTCAATCTTTACCGTGGTAATGGCAAAGCCTTCAAGGGAGGCAAGCAGAATTCTTCTGAGAGCGTTTCCTATAGTGATACCGTAACCTTGCTCCAGGGGTCGAAACTCGAATTTACCGCGCTTATCGTCGGTTTCAAGCATAATAACCTTGTCTGGTCTCTGGAATGCTAGTATGGCCATAATAAAATATGTGTTATTTCTATTTTGAATATAATTCAATGATGAGTTGTTCCTTAATATTTTCAGGAATTTCCTCTCTTTCAGGGCGGTTCATAAATTTACCCTGCATTTCGGCCCCGTTCCATTCCAGCCAACTGAAGGAACCTGCACGGTTACTCTCCAACGAATCTGAAATGACAACAAGGGATTTTGATTTTTCCCTAACGCCAACGATATCGCCGGGTTTAAGGATAAAGGAAGGGATGCTAACAACCTCTCCATTCACCGTTATATGGCGGTGAGTAACAAGTTGGCGTGCACCATCCCTTGAGTGAGCGATTCCCATGCGATACACCACGTTATCCAGACGGGATTCCAGCAATTGAAGCAGTACTTCACCAGTTACTCCTTTACTACCCGATGCTCTTTCAAAAAGGTTGCGGAACTGTTTTTCAAGGATTCCGTAAGTATATTTTGCCTTCTGTTTTTCCTTTAACTGAACTCCATATTCAGAAGCCTTTCGTCTTCTTTTATTCATTCCGTGGGATCCCGGAGGGTAATTCTTCTTTTCAAAAGATTTATCCGTACCATAAATCGGTTCTCCGAATTTCCTTGCAATCTTTGTTTTTGGTCCTCTATATCTAGCCATCTGTAACTATTTGAAATATGATTATACTCTTCTACGTTTTGCCGGGCGACAGCCATTGTGGGGCATTGGGGTTACATCTACAATTTCCGTGACTTCAATGCCTGCGCCATGGATGGTACGAATGGCTGATTCCCTGCCTGATCCGGGACCTTTCACATACACCTTCACTTTTCTGAGTCCAAGGTCATACGCTGTTTTTGCAGCCTCTTGTGCTGCCATCTGCGCAGCATACGGTGTATTTTTCTTCGACCCGCGGAAGCCCATCTTACCAGCTGATCCCCATGAGATCACCTGCCCCTGACCATTGGTCAGAGATATGATAATATTGTTGAATGAAGCGTGAATATGTGCCTCTCCAACCGGTTCAATCTTAACGGAACGCTTTTTTGATGATCCTGTTTTCTTAGCCATGTTATGCTCTTCTTATTTAACTGCTTTCTTTTTATTTGCAACTGTCTTCTTACGACCTTTTCTGGTACGTGCATTGTTTTTCGTACTTTGTCCCCTTACGGGCAGACCAATACGGTGACGAATACCGCGATAGGAACCGATATCCATGAGTCGCTTGATATTCATCTGCACGGACGATCTGAGTTCACCTTCTACCTTATAGGTATCATTGATGATCTTCCGGATCTTATTTATCTGGTCGTCATTCCAATCCTGAACCTTGATATTGCGATCAACACCCGCTTCATCAAGGATCTTCTGAGCGGTACTCCTACCCACTCCAAATATGTAGGTAAGTCCAATCTCGCCTCTTTTGTTCTTCGGCAAATCTACGCCAACGATTCTAGCCATATTCTTTTTTTAAAATTAAATGTGAAGATTAACCCTGACGCTGCTTGAACTTGGGATTCTTCTTGTTAATAACATATAAACGCCCTTTTCTGCGAACGATTTTGCAACCCGCACTGCGTTTTTTTACTGATGCTCTGACTTTCATTTCTTCTTTCTTTATTTATATCTATATGATATTCTTCCCTTTGTAAGGTCGTATGGTGACATCTCCACCTTTACCTTATCACCGGGCAATAGTTTTATATAATGCATTCTCATCTTGCCTGAGATATGTGCTGTAATCACATGTCCATTTTCCAACTCCACCCGAAACATAGCATTCGATAATGCTTCGGTAATTACACCATCCTGTTCAATTGATGCTTGCTTAGCCATATTATGCTATTTATTAATTACTTCGTCGATATATGAAAAAGTAGATAAAATATCCGCTTTCCCACGATCAACTACAATTGCCAGTTCAAAATGGGCAGACGGCATTTTGTCTGCTGTATAAATGGTCCACCCGTCGGCCGCTTGATTGACCTGTCGCTTCCCCTGGTTAATCATCGGTTCAATACAGATTACCATCCCCTTTTTTAGCTTCACACCAGTACCTCTTCGTCCGTAATTGGCAACTTCAGGCTCTTCATGCATTTTCTTTCCAAGTCCGTGTCCAACTAGCTCTCTCACCACTGAATACCCATTATTTTCTGCGTGCTGCTGTATGGCATTTCCAATATCTCCGGTCCGTTGCCCATCGACAGCTTTTTCAATTCCCTTAAAGAGGCATTCCCTGGTGGTCTTTAACAAGTTTTTCACCTCCTGACTGACCTCACCGACCTCAAATGTGAAGGCTGTGTCGCCATAATATCCCTGCTTAATCACCCCGCAATCAACCGATACAATATCACCTTCTTTAAGTATTGTATCTGCCGAAGGAATTCCATGCACCACCTGTTCATTAACAGAAGTACAAAGTGTTGACGGAAAACCCTGGTAACCTTTGAATCCTGGTACGGCATCATGATCACGAATAAATGTCTCTGCAATTGCATCCAGTACTATTGTAGAGATACCCGGTCTGACGTTTTTAGCGATCTCTGCCAGTGTTTTTGATACCAGCAAATTACTCTCCCGCAACAATTCAATCTCTTCCGCTGTCTTTATATAAATCATCAAAGAACTTTTCTCAGGATCAGATCGCTGAGGTTGCGCCACCGGCACGCCCCTTGATCTTTCCTGATTTCATTAACCCGTCATAGTGCCGCATAAGCAGGTGACTTTCAATCTGCTGAAGCGTATCAAGTATTACCCCCACCATGATCAGCAGAGATGTACCCCCGAAAAACATGGCAAAAGCCTGAGATATTCCAAACATCATTGCAAATGCAGGCATAATGGCCACAAATGCAAGGAAGAATGATCCCGGAAGTGTGATCTTCGACATCACTGAGTCAAGGAACTCCGCAGTCTTTCTACCGGGTTTAACCCCCGGTATGAATCCACCGTTCTTCTTCATGTCTTCTGCCATCTGGTTTGGATTCACTGTAACTGCGGTATAGAAATAGGTAAAAAGAATGATCAGCACAGCATTGGTGAAGTTATACCAGAAACCTACCGGGTTAGAGAAGGCTGCTGCCACACCTGTTGCAGAGTCTGATTGGGCAAATCCGGCTATGGTAATTGGGATAAACATCAGTGCCTGGGCAAAGATGATCGGCATTACACCTGCCGCATTCACTTTTAAAGGTATATATTGTCTCACACCGCCATATTGCTTATTTCCGACGATCCGTTTCGCATATTGTACCGGTATTCTTCGTGTGCCCTGAACAAGCAGGATAGAAAGCATAAATACAACGAAGAGAATAAGTATTTCAACCAAAAAAGCAACAAGTCCGCCACCCTGCTGATCGAGTCTAGATGCAAATTCAAGTCCGAGTGCCTGTGGCAGACCGGCAATAATTCCGATCATAATAATCAACGAAACACCATTACCTATTCCTTTATCGGTAATTCTCTCACCCAGCCATAGGATAAACATGGTACCAGCAGTAAGAATGATCACTGCTCCGATTTTTGAAAAATTTGGAGAGAATGCATCCGGAGGAAGCTGGTAGGTAAGGCTTGCAATGTATGTCGGAGCCTGAAGCAGCAAAATCGCCACGGTAAGATACCTGGAAATTTGGTTGATCTTTCTTCTTCCACTCTCTCCCTCTCGTTGAAGTCGCTGGAAATAAGGAACAGCGATTCCGAGCAGCTGAATAACAATGGTTGCAGAGATATAAGGCATGATCCCCAATCCGAATATCGAAGCCCTTGCAAAAGCCCCTCCTGTAAACAGGTTGATTATATCCATGATGTTTCCTGACTGCTGCTGCAAATTTGCCAGTCTGGTTGGATCAATTCCCGGCAATACAACGTGTGTCCCTAAACGGTACACCAAAAGTATCCCAAGTGTGTACAGGATCCTGGACCTTAGCTCCTCTATTTTCCAGATGTTCCTTAATGTCTCAAAAAACTTTTTCATCCAGTTTAAATTTTTTCGGCTGTGCCACCTTGTGCTTCAATGGCAGTCACAGCTGATTTCGAAAAAGCGTGTGCTTTCACGTTCAGTTTGGTCTTAAGTTCTCCCTCTCCAAGAATTTTCACCAGGGTACTTTTCTGCACCAAACCGGCGTCTCTCAGCGTTTCTACAGTAATCTCACTCAATTTTTTCTTCTCAGCCAATTCCTGTAGGGTAGCAATGTTGATTGCTTTAAACTCCTTTCGGTTGATATTTGTAAATCCAAATTTTGGAACACGGCGCTGCAATGGCATCTGTCCCCCTTCGAATCCTACTTTCTTGGAGTAACCTGATCTGGATTTCTGCCCTTTATGCCCACGAGTTGAAGTACCGCCGTGACCGGATCCCTGACCTCTTCCGATCCTCTTCTTACCTTTTATCGAACCTTTTGCCGGTTTTAAATTACTCAAGTCCATTTTTTCCTGATCTATCATATGATTATTACTTAACCTCTTCAACACTTAGCAGGTGAGACACCTTGCTAACCATTCCAAGAATCTGCGGTGTCGCTTCCAACTCAACAGTATGGCTGATCCTTTTCAGCCCAAGTGCATCCAGGGTTCTTTTCTGACGGACAGTTTGTCCGATCTTACTTCTTGTCTGGGTAATTCTGATTTTTCCCATTTTCAACTAAAATTATCCGTTAAATACTTTATCCATAGAAACCCCCCGATGCTGTGATACAGTGTGTGCATCCCTAAGTTCCAGCAGTCCTGCAAATGTGGCTTTCACCAGGTTATGCGGATTTGATGAACCTTTGGATTTAGCAAGCACATCTGTTACACCTACGCTCTCCAGTACGGCGCGCATTGCACCTCCGGCCTTTACTCCGGTACCACTGGCAGCGGGTTTCATAAAAACAGTTGCTCCACCAAATTTGGCCAGCTGCTCATGTGGAATTGTACCATTGATCACAGGAACCTTGATAAGATTCTTCTTTGCATCCTCAACCCCTTTTGCGATTGCTGTTGTAACTTCATTGGCCTTGCCTAATCCGTGACCGACAATCCCATCTTCATTACCGACTACAACAATTGCAGAGAAACTGAATGTTCTGCCACCCTTGGTAACCTTCGTAACACGCTGAATACTTACCAGACGATCTTTCAGTTCGAGATCACTTGTTTTTACTTTCCTGATACTATTTGTTGACATAGCAATTCTTAAAATTTAAGTCCGTTTTCCCTGGCAGCATCGGCTAAGCTCTTTACCCTGCCATGATATAAATAACCGTTCCTATCGAATTTGACGGTCTGGATACCATTCTCTTTCGCCTTGTCGGCAATTACCTGTCCAACAAGCTTTGCCTGATCGATCTTGTTGACCTTCTGGTCAGCTACGCTTTTTTCCTTTGAAGAGGCCGACAGCAATGTCTCGCCAGTAAGATCATTGATGATCTGGGCATAGATCTGCTTGTTACTTCTGAACACGGTTAACCTGGGAATATCACCAGTTCCGGTCAGGTTCTTCCTGATCCTCATCTTGATCCTGCTTCTTCTCTTATGCTTTGTTAAAGCCATTTGTGTATAGTTTTCTTTATTTCTGTATAACCACTGTTAACCTTATACTGCTGCAGATTTTCCAGCTTTTCTCCTGAGCTGTTCACCAACAAACTTGATGCCTTTTCCTTTATAGGGTTCCGGCGGACGGAAAGATCTGATCTTTGCGGCCACCTGACCAATCAACTGCTTGTCAATGCTTGTTAGCGTAATAACAGGATTGGATCTACGTTCAGTTTTTGCTTCAACTGCCACCTCGTCCGGAATCCTGAAGTGAATATCGTGCGAATAGCCAAGACTCAGCTCCAGAATCTGCCCCTTTGTTTCTGCACGGTAACCGACACCCACCAACTCCAGCTTAATGGTGTATCCCTCAGACACACCCGCAACCATATTATTAATCAGCGACCGGTAGAGTCCATGCATGGCTCTACTTTTGATCTCATCGTCGACACGATCAACAACAACCTGCTGCTCATCTACCTTCAGGGTAATCGATTTGTCGACCAGCTGTTGCAACTCTCCTTTGGGTCCCTTCACGGTTACCAAATTCTCATTGTCGACATTCACAGTGACTCCCTGGGGTAAACTAACGGGTAATATTCCAATCCTTGACATGGTAAAAATCTTTCTGTTTTAATAAACGTAACATAATACTTCACCACCGATGCCCATGGTCTTCGCCTCCTTGTCGGTCATCACTCCCTGCGATGTTGACAAAATGGAGATTCCAAGTCCGTTCAAAACACGGGGTATTGAATCTTTATCTGCATACTTACGAAGTCCGGGACGGCTCACTCTTCCAAGTTCCTTGATGGCAGGAATTTTTGACACCGGGTGATACTTAAGGGCGATCTTGATATATCCCTGGGGTCCTTCATCCACAAATTTATAATTAAGGATATACCCTTTTTCAAAGAGTATACGTGTGATATCTTTCTTCATGTTGGAAGCAGGTATATCAACGATCTTGTGATTTGCCATCACTGCGTTTCTGATTCTTGTCAGATAATCTGCAATCGGATCTGTCATTTTTCTCTCTTTATATTCTTCTGTTTAACAATTACCAACTGGCTTTCCTTACCCCGGGGATAAGTCCTGAAGAGGCCATCTCCCTGAAAGTAATCCGACTTATTCCAAACTGGCGCATATACCCTTTTGGTCTACCAGTGATTTTACACCTGTTATGCAACCGTATAGGGTTTGAGTTTCTCGGAAGACGACTCAGCCCAACGTAATCACCCTCGGCTTTGAGCCGCGCCCTTTTTTCGGCATACTTTTCAATTAACTTTTGGCGCTTCACTTCCCGAGCCATCATTGATTCTTTGGCCATATTTTTATTTTTTAACGTTTTTAAAGGGTAACCCAAATTCCTTCAACAAAGCAAATGCCTCTTCATCAGTACTTGCCGTAGTCACAAATGTAATATCCATTCCGGATATCTTATTCACCTTATCAATATCTATCTCCGGGAAAATGATCTGCTCAGTAATTCCCAATGTGTAATTACCACGTCCATCCAGCTTGGCAGATATCCCGTTAAAATCGCGTATCCTTGGCAGGGCCACATTGATCAGCCGTTCCAGGAACTCATACATTCTTTCGCGACGCAGCGTCACCTTTACACCAATAGGCATTCCCCTTCTGAGTTTAAAGTTGGAAATATCTTTGTTTGAAATGGTCTGAACAGCCTTCTGTCCGGTAATCAGTGTCAGCTCATCCTGGGCCGTATCAATCATCTTTTTGTCAGCAATTGCTTGCCCGACACCACGGTTTATCACAATCTTCGTAAGTCTGGGCACCTGCATCATGCTTGTGTATCCAAACTGTTCAGTAAGGGCGGGAATGATCGCCTCACTATACTTCTTTCTTAAGGTAGGTATGTATTCCATTACTTGATCTCCTCACCTGATTTTTTTGAATATCTAACTAATTTCTCCTTTTCATTGATTCTTCTCCCAATTCGGGTTGCCTCACCGGTCGACGGGTCCACTACATTCAAATTTGAGATATGAATAGGTCCCTCCTTTTTGATGATGCCTCCCTGGGGACTGTCAGCATTTGGTTTGGTGTGTTTGGAAACCATATTCACACCTTCAACGATTGCCCGTGTCTGTTTCTTTTCAATTTCCAGTACCCTTCCCTGCTGGCCTTTGTATTCACCGGAATTCACTATGACAATGTCGCCTTTCCTGATATGTAATTTCTTCTGCATTTTTTTAAACATTTAAAACATTACAGCACCTCGGGCGCCAGTGATACGATTTTCATATGCTTATCACGGAGTTCCCTGGCGACGGGACCAAATATTCGTGTACCCCGCATCTCATCTGCAGCATTCAGTAACACCACAGCGTTGTCATCGAAACGGATATATGATCCATCGTTGCGTCTGACCTCCTTGTTGGTTCTTACAACCACAGCTTTGGTCACAGTGCCCTTTTTTATTTCACCGGAAGGAATGGCGCTTTTTACAGATACGATGATCTGGTCGCCAATAGAGGCATATCTTTTTCCTGTGCCTCCAAGGACCCGAATGCATAGTACCTCTTTTGCACCACTGTTATCCGCTACCGACAGTCTACTTTCTTGTTGTATCATGACTTACTTGGCTCTTTCAATGATTTCTATTAATCTCCATCTTTTGTTTTTGCTCAACGGTCTGGTTTCACTGATCTTAACAGTATCGCCAGCATGGGCATTGTTCTCTTCGTCATGGGCCATGAACTTAGAGCTTTTGTTTACAAATTTGCCGTAAATAGGATGCTTTACCTTCCTTTTCACAACAACTACAATGGACTTATCCATGCTGTCACTAACAACAACACCGACACGTTCTCTTCTGGTTTTCCTGACTATTTGTTCCATTTTATTCTTTACTTTCTGTCTGCTCAGCAGTTTGTCTGGACCTCAATTCGGTTTTCAATCTGGCAATGATCTTTCGGATCTGGGGTATCTTGTTTGGATTATCCAGCGGAGAAACTGCATGGTTCATTTTCAATCTTGCCAGCATATTCTCTTCGGTATCGATCCTCTCAATGATATCCGCGGTTGCCAATTCTCTGATCTCGGAATTCTTCATCCTTTTATTTTTTATTAAATGTCGTAATCACGTCTGACAACAAATCGGGTCTTCACGGGAAATTTCTGTGATCCGATCCTTATAGCCTCTTTAGCTACATCAAAAGGCACACCTTCGATTTCGAAAATGATCCTTCCAGGGGTAAGGGGATAAACAAATCCTTCAGGTGCCCCTTTTCCTTTACCCATTCGCACTTCTGCAGGCTTCTTGGTAATCGGCTTATCAGGAAATATCCTGATCCACAGCTGACCTTCCCTTTTCATATGGCGGGTAACAGCCTGCCTGGCAGCTTCTATCTGTCGGCTGGTGATCCATGCAGATTCCACTGCTTTCATTCCAAAAGAACCGAATGCAAGTGTATTTCCCTTCTGCGCATTTCCCTTCATGCGGCCTTTCTGCATTCTCCTGTATTTTGTCTTCTTCGGTTGTAACATTACCTTTAAAAATTAGGGTATACTGTATTACTTTCTTTTATTTCGAAATCCTCCTGCTCCTGCTCCTGCTCCACCACCGCTTTTGGGCTTCACATTCTTGGTGCCAATATTGGGAGACAGATCTCTTTTCCCGAATACTTCACCATTACAGATCCACACTTTTACACCAAGCACGCCCACCTTGGTATGGGCCTCTGCCAGTGCGTAATCTATGTCTGCCCGCAATGTATGCAACGGAATTCTTCCCTCCTTGTACGTCTCTGTACGTGCCATTTCAGCACCACCAAGCCTGCCGCTGATCAGTACCTTGATCCCTTCAGCACCCATTCGCATGGTGGAGGCGATCGCCATCTTGATGGCGCGTCTGTACGACACCTTTCCTTCCAATTGGCGGGCAATGTTGTTGGCAACGATGGTAGCATCAAGTTCCGGACGCTTCACCTCGAAGATATTGATCTGCACCTCTTTATTGGTAATCTTCTTCAGCTCTTCTTTCAACTTGTCGACCTCTTGTCCCCCTTTACCGATAATGATTCCGGGGCGGGCTGTATTTACGGTTACGGTGATCATTTTCAGCGTTCTCTCGATGATTATCTTCGAAATACTGGCCTTGGCTAAACGGGCACTCAGGTATTCCCTGATCTTAACATCCTCCACCAACTTAGTAGAATAATCCTTACCACCAAACCAGTTTGAATCCCATCCCTTGATGACTCCCAACCTGTTACCTATCGGATTTACTTTTTGTCCCATGTATATTATTTTTCTTGAGGTTCAACTATTTCAGCAACATGCTCACTTCCGAGTACGATCGTAACATGATTGGAGCGCTTCTTGATCCTGTGTGCGCGACCCTGTGGGGCAGGCTGAATCCGCTTTAGTGTACGTGACTGATCTACAAATGCCTCTTTAACAATGATATGGCTTTCCTCGATCCGTGCTCCCTCGTTTTTCGCCTGCCAATTGGCAACCGCAGAAAGCAGAAGCTTTTCAACATTCCGGGATGCTTCTTTCCGGCTAAATTTAAGCATGTCGAGTGCTTTATTTACTTCCACACCCTTGATCATATCGGTAACAAGCCTCATCTTACGCGGTGATGTCGGACAATTCCTCAGCACAGCCTGGTAATGGCTCTTCTTTGCCTCCTTAACCTGCTCGGCTCTTATTCTTTTTCTGGCACCCATTGTATAAGGTATTTATCTGTTTTTATTTCTGTTTTCCACCGTGTCCCCTGAACATACGCGTAGGAGCAAATTCTCCAAGCTTATGTCCAACCATGTTTTCCGTAATATAGACAGGGATAAATTTATTTCCATTATGAACAGCAATTGTATGTCCGACAAAATCGGGAGAGATAACAGATCGTCTGGACCATGTTTTCAGTACAGACTTTTTTCCTGCATCATTCATGTCCAGGATACGTTTCTCCAACTTGAAATCTATAAATGGACCTTTTTTTAATGAACGGCTCATATATTCTTATTTTTTAGATTTTCTCTTCTCAATAATATACTTGTTCGATTGCTTCTTTTTGGATCTGGTTTTGAATCCCTTGGCCATAATGCCATTCCTCGATCTCGGATGACCTCCGGATGCACGGCCTTCACCACCACCCATAGGGTGATCAACCGGGTTCATAACCACACCGCGCACACGTGGACGCCGACCAAGCCAACGGCTCCTCCCGGCTTTCCCGGAATGAGTAAGTCCATGGTCCTTGTTGGATATCTGTCCCACTGTAGCACGACACGTTAAAAGTATCATGCGGATTTCACCACTGGGCAATTTCACATTGGCATATTTACCATCGCGTGAAGTTAGTGTTGCAGTTGCACCGGCACTTCTTACAATCTTTCCTCCCTGTCCGGGCTTCAACTCAATATTATGAATGTCTGTTCCGAGTGGAATTTTAGAAAGGGGAAGTGTGTTTCCTATCTCTGGTGGACAGTCTTCGCCTGACTGAACAGTATCGCCAACTGTTAACTTCTCCGGAGCAAGGATATATCTCTTCTCTCCGTCATCATACACCAATAAAGCAATATAGGCAGAACGGTTGGGATCGTACTCAATCGACTTCACCCTGGCAATCATATCATCCTTATCCCTCTTAAAATCAATCAAACGATACCGTCTCTTATGTCCGCCACCAACATAGCGAATGGTCATTCGGCCCTGGCTGTTTCTTCCGCCCGATTTTTTGAGGGGTTTAATCAGCGACTTTTCAGGTGCTGAACTTGTTACCTCATCGAAAGAGGGAATCAATTTCGTTCTCTGTCCTGGTGTTACAGGTTTATACTTCTTTACTGGCATAATTCCTTATCTATTGTCCTTAAATATTGCTGTAAAAATCAATCACTTCACCCTCTGCAACAGTAACAATGGCCTTCTTGTATGTATTGGTCTTTCCCTTGGTTACCCCCGACCTGGTAAACCTGGATTTCAGTTTTCCACCATACCGCATTGTATTCACATCTACAACAGTTACCTCATACAACTCCTCCACAGCCTCCCTGATCTGCACCTTGTTGGCTGTCTTCTCAACGACAAACCCGTACCGGTTGAATTTCTCCCCCTGGGCAGTCATCTTTTCTGTTACTATGGGCTTTAATAAAATATTCATGACCTTATTCTAATCAGATTTCTTATGCTTTTTTCTGCAAAACATCAATTGAACTCTCAATAAATAACAGTGCTGATGCGCTCATTATGTCGTATGTATTTAACTCTGAAACGGTTACGACCTTGGAGTTCTGTAAATTTCGCGACGACAAATATACGTTTTTATTTCGTTCATTTAAAACGAATATTGACTTTTTATCGTCCACTTTGAGATTTTTCCGGATCTCGCTAAATTCTTTCGTTTTCGGTTGTTCGAGGGAGAAATCCTGCACGATCATCACCTGTTTGTTTTTCACCTTATATGAAAGGGCCGATTTACGTGCCAACTCTTTCACCTTTTTGTTCAGCTTCAGGTTATAGGTTCTGGGTCTGGGACCAAAAATTCTCCCGCCTCCTCTGAAGATTGGGTTTTTGATATCTCCAAATCGCGCAGTTCCGGTGCCTTTTTGTCTTTTTATCTTTTTGGTACTTCCCTTTACCTCTGAACGCTCTTTGGACTTATGGGTTCCCTGTCGCTGGTTTGTGAGATATTGCTTCACATCCAGATAGATTGCATGATCGTTGGGCTCAATGCCAAAGATATCTTTGTCCAGCTTCACTTTTTTGCCGGTACCATTTCCTTTGATATCTAATACTTCTAATTCCATTACTTCTCAATTATTAAATATGAACCATTGGATCCAGGTACAGAACCTTTCAGGATCAGAAGGTTATTTTCGGGAATAATTTTCACTATTCGGAGGTTCAGTATTTTCACCTTTTTTCCACCGGTTTGGCCACCCATACGCATTCCCTTAAAAACACGTGATGGGTATGAAGATGCGCCCAGCGATCCTGGTGCCCTGTCCCTGTTATGCTGTCCGTGTGTTGCGTCGCCAACACCACTAAAATTATGGCGCTTTACAACTCCTTGAAATCCTTTTCCTTTGGACATACCTGACACATCCAGCCAGATTTCCTTATTGAAATAATCAACAGTTATCACGTCACCCGGTTTCCAATCCTTTACAAAACCTTTTAACTCAATCACCTTCCTTTTCGGTGTGGTATTAGCTTTAGCAAAATGACCTTTCATGGCGGCGCTGGTATTCTTCTCCTTTTTTTCGTCGAAGGCCAGTTGAACTGAGGCGTAACCATCACTTTCCGCTGATTTCACCTGCGTAACAACACAAGGTCCGGCCTGAATTACGGTACAGGGGATATTCTTTCCTTCTGCATCATAAACGGAGGTCATTCCGACTTTTTTACCAATTAATCCTGGCATGATATTCAAATTTTCCTTAGTTAAACTTTAATTTCTACTTCAACACCACTGGGCAATTCCAGTTTCATCAATGCATCGATAGTCTTCGGTGTTGAGCTGTAAATGTCCAGCAATCGCTTATAAGAACTAAGCTGAAACTGCTCCCTTGCCTTCTTGTTCACAAATGGTGAACGCAATACGGTATAGATCCGTTTGTGTGTAGGAAGAGGCACCGGACCATTTACCACAGCACCTGTTGACTTAACCGTCTTCACGATTTTCTCAGCAGATTTATCTACCAGATTGTGGTCGTAAGACTTTAACTTAATCCTGATCGTTTGGCTCATTATTCTCTTTTATTGATTTACCTTAAGCTTTTTTTAATAATTCACTTTCTATATTGGCCGGCACCTGTTCAAAATGACTGAATTCCATTGTTGAACTGGCTCTTCCCGATGACAATGTTCTGAGAACAGTAACATATCCGAACTGTTCTGCAAGAGGCACCTTGGCCTTAATTACCCGTGCTCCTGCCTTGGAGTCCATCCCCTCTACCTGTCCACGTCTTTTATTAAGGTCTGAAATCACATCACCCATATACTCTTCAGGGGTAACAACCTCCACAGCCATAACAGGTTCCATCAGCACGGGATTTGCCTTTCTTCCCGCTTCCCTGAGTGCATGTCGCGCTGCAATCTCGAATGAAAGCTGGTCAGAATCCACCGGATGAAATGATCCGTCAACCAGACGCACTTTCAGTGAGTCAATCGCGTAACCAGCCAATGGACCATTCAGCATGGCATTTGTAAAACCTTTTTCGACAGAAGGAATATATTCTCTGGGGACATTCCCTCCTTTAATTTCATTAATAAACTGAAGTCCTTTTAATCCTTCATCAGCAGGCGAAATATATACCTCAATATCGGCAAATTTTCCTCTTCCTCCGGTCTGCTTTCTGAAGACCTCCCTGTGGTGGACCTCTTTGGTAAGTGCCTCCTTATAATTTACTTGCGGCGATCCGACATTGCACTCAACCTTGAATTCCCTTTTTAACCTGTCGAGCAGTATTTCAAGGTGTAATTCACCCATACCGCTTATAATCGTCTGTCCGGAATCTGGATCTGTTTTCACCTGAAAAGTGGGATCCTCTTCAGAGAGTTTACCCAGCGCCATTCCAAGCTTATCAATATCGGTTTGTGTTTTTGGCTCTACAGCAATTCCTATAACCGGTTCCGGAAACTCAATGGATTCAAGAATCAGTGGTTTATTAACGGCTGTAATCGTATCACCGGTTCTCAGCTGTTTCAATCCTACCACAGCACAGATATCTCCGGCTTCAATCTCCGATTTCGGATTCTGCTTGTTGGCATGCATCTGGTAGATCCTGGTAATGCGCTCCTTTTTCCCTGTCCGGTTATTCAACACCATGGTGCCCTCTTTGAGCAGACCTGAATATACCCGAACATATGCCAGTCGGCCCACGAAAGGATCGGTGGCAATTTTGAAGACTAGTCCGGCAAGGTGATCATCAATAAGAGGTTCCCGTTTCTCTTCTTTCTCGGTTTCAGGATTAATTCCCGTCACACTTCCCACATCCATTGGACTGGGCATCAGGGCCACAATACCGTCTAGCAGACGCTGCACACCCTTATTTTTAAAGGCTGATCCACAAAATACAGGTGTGATATCCATATGAATGGTTGCTCTCCTGGTGTATTCCATAAATTCCTCTACCGAAATAGAGTTCCTGTCCTCTAAAAACTTATTGAGCAGATCATCATCAGATACACATACTGCCTCTACCAGTTTCTCTCTCCACTCCTCAACGGAGTCGATCATATCATCGGGTATGGGACAGTATTCATATTTCATCCCCAGGGTCTCATCCTCTTTCCAGACAATCGCCTTACGCTCGATCAGGTCGACAATGCCTGTAAAATTTTCCTGATCACCGATGGGGAGTTGCAAGGGTACGGGGTTTGCCCCCAGTTTACTCCTTATCTCTCCTACTACACTGAAAAAATCCGCACCAACCCTGTCCATCTTGTTGATAAAAGCGATGCGCGGCACCTTATACTTGTCTGCCTGTCGCCACACTGTTTCTGATTGCGGCTCAACACCTCCAACAGCACAAAATACAGCAACAGCACCATCAAGCACCCGCAGGGAGCGCTCTACCTCAACTGTGAAATCGACGTGCCCGGGGGTATCGATAATATTAATCTTATGCTCCTGGTTGTTATACTTCCAGAATGTGGTTGTAGCCGCCGAAGTGATGGTTATCCCCCGCTCCTGCTCCTGGACCATCCAGTCCATAGTAGCCGCTCCGTCATGAACTTCACCGATGCGATGGGTAATACCCGTATAGAACAGAATGCGTTCTGTGGTGGTAGTTTTCCCGGCATCGATGTGCGCCATGATCCCAATGTTTCTTGTATTTTTAAGTCCTGGGTTCATTATTTATGCACACTTACCTCTTAATACTGTCTCTTATATTCCTTTGTTTATGGGTTTAAAATCTGAAATGGGCAAATGCCTTATTCGATTCAGCCATTCTATGTGTCTCCTCTTTTCTCTTAAATGCACCACCTTCGTGGTTATAGGCAGCAACAATTTCTGCCGCCAGTTTCTCGCTCATGGATCTACCCGGTCGCTTTCTGGCAAACAGGATCATGTTCTTCATGGAGATCGAAACCTTGCGCTCATTACGCACCTCCATGGGTACCTGGAATGTTGCTCCCCCTACTCTCCTGCTCTTCACCTCAACCTGTGGGGTAATATTATCGAGTGCCTCCTTAAATATTTCCAATGTCGACTTCTCCTCGTTCTTGGTCTTTGCCTCAACGATTTCCATGGCATTGTAGAAGATATCATACGCGATGCTCTTCTTTCCAGCCACCATCATATTGTTTACAAACTGCGTTACAAAAATATCCTTGTATTTAGGATCTGGTAACGTAATACGCTTCTTCGGTTTAGATTTTCTCATTATCTGTAAACTAAATCAATTATTTTTTCTTGGGTCTCTTGGTTCCATACTTGGACCTGCGCTGCGTACGTCCATCAACTCCGGAAGTATCCAGTGCTCCGCGAATCAGGTGATACCTTACTCCTGGTAAATCTTTTACTCTTCCTCCCCTGATAAGGACGATAGAGTGCTCCTGCAGGTTGTGACCCTCTCCGGGAATGTAAGCGTTCACCTCCTTCTGGTTCGTCAGCCTTACCCTTGCTACTTTCCTCATCGCTGAGTTAGGCTTCTTGGGAGTAGTGGTATAAACCCTTACACAAACTCCGCGACGCTGTGGACATGAGTCCAGTGAAGGAGATTTACTCTTGTCGATGAGCTCCTTTCTACCCTTACGTACTAATTGTTGAATTGTAGGCATTTATGCTTGTATCTTTTGTTAACAAAGTTTTTTTCGTCCAAAATCGGGTTGCAAAGGTATTCTTTTTTTTAAAAAAACAAGAAGAATTTTATTAAATATTTATAAGATGCGTTTTTAAACTCTTCTTGATTTATTCAAATTTTTATTACTTTTGCTCACCGAATCAGAACTGACAGATATAGAATAACTTAATTCATAACACACCATTTATCAGATGAAAAACTACACAACCGATCGGGTCAAAAGTGTTGCTTTGGTTGGCAACGCGGGCTCTGGAAAAACCACCCTGGCAGAAGCGATGCTCTTCGAAGGTGGAATCATTGAACGCAGGGGAGACACCAAAAGTAAGAATACGGTATCCGATTACAACCTGATAGAGCATGAGAATGACTCTTCTATCTTCTCAACCGTTTTGTATACCGAATATAACGACAGCAAGATCAACATCCTGGATGTTCCCGGAGCAGACGATTTTGTTGGAGGGACAGTTTCAAGTCTTCATGTGGCCGATGCAGCCCTCATGCTCATCAATGCACAACACGGTGTTGAGGTCGGAACAGAGATACACAGCCGCTGGCTGGACAAGTTCAACAAGCCCGTCATCATCCTTATTAACCACTGCGATCATGACAAGGCGATTTTTGATAAGGCTTTCGAATCAGTGAAAGAGAGTTTTGGAAATGGAGCCGTACTGGCACAGTTTCCTGTAAACGAAGGTCCGGGATTCAGTACGATTGTAGATATCATTAAGATGAAACAATATACCTACCCAAAAGAGGGTGGAAAACCGGAGATCGGAGAGATCGATGCTGAACACCTGGAGCGGGCCGAAGAGCTTAGGAGCGAACTGATCGAAAAGGCTGCTGAGAATGATGAGAATCTGATGGAGCTTTTCTTTGAAAATGATGGTCTCACTGAGGATGAGATGCGTTCCGGCATCACTTCGGGCCTTGTTGCCCGTGGCATCTTCCCTGTATTCTGTGCTGCTGCTGAAAAAAATATGGGTGTAGGCCGGTTGCTTGAGTTCATTTCAAATGTTACTCCCTCTGCCAACCAGTTTCCACCGGCGAAAACAACGGACGACAAAGAGGTAGCTGCTGATTCCTCGGCTCCTGCTTCATTGTTTGTGTTTAAAACGTCCTTTGAATCACATATCGGTGAGGTCAACTATTTCAAGGTGATGTCCGGAAACATTACCGAAGGGATGGATGTAACCAATTCGCGAACCGCGAACAAGGAGAGACTTTCACAGCTGTTTGCTCCCTATGGTAAAAACCGCACCAAGGTTACACAGCTTGCTGCCGGGGATATAGGTTGTACGGTGAAGCTGAAAAACACCTCCACCAATGATACCTTATGCGGACCGGGAGCCAGCTATGAGTTTCCCAAGATACCGTTTCCGAACCCCAAATACAGGGCGGCTATCAAATCCCTGAGCGAAGGTGATGAAGAGAAACTCGGTGAATCATTGAACAGAATCCACCAGGAGGACCCGACCGTAATAGTCGAGTACAGCAAAGAATTAAGGCAGATCATCCTTCACGGTCAAGGCGAACACCACCTGAACATTGTGAAGTGGCACCTGGATAATATTTATAAGGTTGAAGCTGAGTTTCTTCCGCCCAGGATTCCTTACCGCGAAACAATTACCAAGGCTGCCCAGTCTGACTACAGGCACAAGAAGCAATCGGGCGGTGCCGGTCAGTTCGGCGAGGTACACATGATGATCGAACCTTTTATCGAGGGAACGCCCGAGAAAACAATGTTCAAAATCAACGGTAAGGAGTACAAAATGTCGATCCGGGGGAAAGAGGAACACAAACTTTCCTGGGGCGGAACACTCCAATTCATCAACTGCATTGTTGGCGGATCCATCGACGCACGGTTCCTGCCCGCTATACTGAAAGGTGTCATGGAAAAGATGGAAGAGGGTCCGCTTACAGGTTCTTACGCCCGCGATATACGGGTATATGTGTACGACGGAAAGATGCACCCGGTCGACTCGAACGAAATTTCCTTCATGCTTGCCGGCAGAAATGCATTCAGCGCAGCCTTCAGAAACGCAGGTCCTAAAATCATGGAACCTGTTTATATCGTTGATGTCCTCGTTCCCTCCGACAGGATGGGCGATGTGATGAGTGATCTTCAGGGTCGCCGTGCCATCGTATTGGGTATGTCGAGCGAAAAAGGATTTGAGAAAATCTCCGCCAAGGTACCGTTGGCAGAAATGTCGAAATACTCCACGGCCCTCAGCTCGCTGACCAATGGACGGGCGATGTACTCCATGACCTTTGATGAGTATGCCCCTGTGCCGGGCGACCTGCAGGAGGAACTGCTGAAGGCTTATGCAGCCGAGCAAGAAGAAGATTAACGGAGTGGCTGTACTTAAAGTCCGAGAGCTGCATTGCTGCAAAATTTTCAATTCCTCGAATACCTGAGTATACTGCGGATTAAAAATTTTGCGCGCTATGCTCTCGAACTTTATGATCAGCCACCTGATTATGTGAGCATAATTAACGGGGTGGCTATTATCTCTTTAGGAGGCTTTCGAGTTTTTCTTCAAGGGCCTCGCTGCGCAGGTTGGTTGCGATAACCACCCCGTGCTCATCGAGCAGGAAGCTGCTGGGTATCATCTCTATATTGTAGTCCTGGACTGGTTTGGTCCGGGCGCCTTTTAGATCTCCAACCTGGTAGGGCCAGTTCAGCTTATCCTGTTCTACAGCCTGCTTCCACGCCTCTTCATTTCTGTCGAGAGATACGGAATAGATCTCAAAACCTTCCCCTTTTGTGAATGAGGCATTATTGTATTTGTTGTATAGCTTCACCAGCTCCGGATTCTCCCTGCGGCAGGGATTGCACCATGCTGCCCAGAAATCAACCAACACCAATTTTCCCCTTAGGCCTGACAATCTCAGTGTCTCCCCTTCCAGTCCGGGCAGCTCAATCTCAGGTGCCCTCAATCCCAGTGTCGTTCCCTCTGGCAACTGCTCAATCTCAGGCGGCATAACATAGTCCTGGTCGGCAGCGGGTTGGTCGTTCCTGCAGGAGGACAGGAGGATAATCACTGTTATGGCTGTGGCCGCAATTCTTTGTATCATCTGTGTTGAATTATGTTCTGGTAATAGATGCTCCCAACCTGTTCAAACGCTCATCGATCTGCTCATAGCCCCTGTCGATCTGCTCAATATTGTGAATGGTACTGGTCCCTTCAGCACTCATTGCTGCGATCAGCAGTGCCACACCGGCCCTTATATCAGGAGAACTCATATCAGTGGCCCGGAGTTTTATTTCGTTATTGAGACCGATCACTGTTGCGCGGTGCGGATCGCAGAGGATGATCTGTGCCCCCATATCGATCAGCTTATCAACAAAGAAGAGGCGGCTCTCAAACATCTTCTGGTGGATAAGCACGCTCCCCTTGGCTTGTGTGGCGGTAACGAGGATAACACTGAGCAGGTCGGGGGTCAGTCCCGGCCAGGGAGCATCAGCAATGGTCATGATTGCCCCGTCGATAAATGTCTCTATCTCGGCCGGCCGCGGCCGGAAGGAGATCCTCATGTTCAAGCTGTCCGTCGTCGTCTC
>CAYSMO010000010.1:0-31912 GCA_964432125.1 uncultured Bacteroidaceae bacterium
GTAATATATGGTGTAAACAGAAGCATCCCGGATTGGTTCGGGAATGAGCCACCTGATGCCAACCTGGGCAGGGTTCGGGTGAAAGGATATGAGTTTATACTTGGTTTAAGGCAAAACTTAAACGAAGATGCCAGCCTCTGGACTAACTTTAGCTTTACAAACGCTGAAGATGAGATTCTTTATGCAGAAGATCCTGAGCTGACACCGGATTATCAGAAGGAGGAGGGTTATCCAATTGGTCAGAAAACGTCTGCAATAGCAGGTGATATCATGCAAAGTTGGGATGACGTGTACATGTCCACACCCTTGACAAACGGCGATGAGTTCAAACGAACAGGGTATTACGATCTCGTTGATTTCGATGGCAATGGAGTATTTGATTCCAATTATGACGATGTCCCCTACGGTTACCCAACCCGACCCCAAAAAACGTGGACCTGGGCATTCGGAGGTTCTTATAAAAACTGGAGCATGACAGGCCAGTTCTATGGAATGCTAAATACTACCAGGAACTATAATTTACGTAGCTTTTCTGCCGGCACACATCTGTTTTTTGAAGAAAACGCCGATTACTGGTCTAAAAATAACCCGGAAGCTGTCAGGACATTGTTCCCTTATGATCTGACCCAGGCTGCCAGCGATCCATACAGGTCGCTTTATGATGCTTCCATGGTAAGATTGAAAATGGTCGAGCTAGCGTATAATATGCCAGATTCTTTCTGTAAGAAGATTGGTGTTTCAGGCTTTAGGCTTTACTTTAATGGCAATAATTTACTGCTCTGGACCGATATGGCCGACGACCGCGATTATAACAGCAGCTCTAATGCTGTTGCAAATGGCGATTATCCAACACTGAGAAGATTTAATCTTGGATTTAATCTTGATTTTTAACACAGATAATTATGAATAGCAATAACATCTTTAGAATATTAGTAATTGTAGTACTGTTTTTTACAGCTTCGTGTGAAGAATACCTGGACAAGACTATAGAGTCCGAACTTCCAATGGAAGATGTTTTTAAAGACTTTGAACATGCCCAGGGGTTTATTGAACAACTATATGTTTATGTAGTCAATTATGCAACTTCAACAAAGCAATTCAATGCCAATAGTTTTTGCCTTTCGGATGCAACTGTCTCAAACAGTACAAACCAGGCAGACCTGTTTTTTGACCGGGGAGCCCTGGACTATTGGGAAAACATGGGCTATTTTATTAATGCCGGCAAGGTTAATGATGAAAGTATGGTTCAAAGATTTGGAATCTGGAATGGATGGGAAGCCATTCGAATTGCAAATATCGCCATACAAAATATTGACCTGATGGTTGGTGCAACACAAACTGAAAAAGATCTGATTTTAGGCCAGGCGCTGTTCTTTAGGGCATTTTTCCATCATGAGATAATGAAATTCTGGGGCAGAATTCCATATGTTGACATAGTAATCACCGGGAATGATGACGATTTCAAACTCGAACGCCCGGCAACATACTGGGATTGCGCTAAACGTGCTGATGAAGATTTTGCAGCAGCTGCAGAACTGGTGCCATATAGCTGGGATGATCTCCAAAATGATCCTGATGCAACATTTTTAACCTTCAGGCAAGCAACTTTTGGCAACAATCTTCTGAGAATCAATAAAGCAATAGTATATTCATATAAAGGCAAAAACCTGCTTTTCGCAGCCAGCCCACTAATGCAGGGGAATATGAATACATATGACTATGATGCGTCACTCTGTGAACAAGCAGCTGCCGATTTTGCAAGAGTAATCAAGATGGATCAGGACGATGTGAACAACCTCGGTCTGGCAACCATGGATAACTATGGTAGCATTTTTTATACCGATGTTGCAAATAACACAAACTGGCCAGGTACTGCAGCAAACATGGGTGGCCAGGGAGAGTTTATATTCAGCTCCACAGCCCAACCACGGGGGAACAGCCAAAACCTTGCAAAAACCTTTATGCCATATAATACGAATCCACGTAAAGTGGTGCCGAGTCACAGTTTTGTAAGAAGAGTATTCGGCACCGCTAACGGACTTTCATGTGATGAGGATCCTACACATGATCCACAGTCGGAGTTCGAAAACAGAGACCCCCGCTTTTATAAGTGGATGATTATAGACGGGGACATGATCATTGAAAAAGCCGCTGCAAATCCTGAATACAAATATGCCCGGCTTTATACCGATGGTACGTTAAGACGGGTTGTAACTATAGATCATACAGGGTATTTTACAAAAAAATGGGCAGACATTACCTTTAATTATGGAGCAAAAACGAAGGGGCCTTCAGACAATCAGACCAATATCACTGTGCATTGGTTGAATATGAGATTGACAGATGTTTATCTGATGTACGCCGAAGCACTGGCAGCTACTACTTATGGGGTAGCAGATGCTCCTGCCTATGATTATCTCAGCGGAATGTCAGCACTTGATGTTATCAACATTATTAGAGACAGGGCTGGAGTTCCGCATGTAGAGGTGTCGTATCCGGGTATTGCAAGTCAGCCAGAGAAGTTCATGGACATCATCAGGAGAGAAAGGGGTATGGAGATGTGTTTTGAAGGTCACCGATGGACCGACATAAGAAGATGGATGCTGGCACATCTTGAAGAGTACAAAGTAAAGACTGCACTGGACTTCGATAGGGATAATCCTTCATCGATGGGCGACAGAAGTACATTCACAAATATAAACTTCAGGGAAAGGGTGGTGTTAACCAGGGTATGTGAATACCCTAAGCATTTCTGGTTACCATTTCCAACGGATCAAACCCTGATGTATCCTGGCTTTGAACAAAATCCGGGCTGGTAGAAAACCACTAGAAAATTTTCAATACCAACTAAACATTAATAAAAAGATGAACCAAATTCATAATTATATTCTACTGGGAGTTCTGGTATTATCCGGGTTAATTCCTTCTCATGCCCAACAGAGCAATCCCGGCAGCAAACAAATGCATGAATCAATTGAGAATCTTCAAGTTCCACAGCAAGTGCAAAATGATACCGTAGTTCTTCACGTAAAAGCCGGTAATGATATATCTCAGCCAATTGATTTTGGTTTCATGCAAAAAACAAAGAAAGAAGATGTTACCAGCGCATCATCTATAAATGTAGCCGATTTGATTACTTACAACAATACTCAAAGTATTGCGGGATTTGTTAATGGGTTTTTTCCCGGTACGTTGGGTATCAATAATATTCGGGGGCTTGGGAATGTGCTCTTTGTAATAGATGGTATTCCCGGAAGGGATATTTCATCCCTGACTGCAGATGAAATAGAACGCATTTCGGTATTAAAAGATGTGAATGCATTAACCTTATATGGATCACAAGGAAGAAACGGGGCCATTGTTATTACAACAAAAAGAGGCGTGATAGGCAAGAATAGAATAAATGTCAGTACAAGTTACCATATGAAGGTTCCAATTGCCTACCCAACCTACCTTGGTTCGGCAGAATATATGCAACTCTATAATGAAGCAAGGCTCAATGACGGATTAACTGAACTTTATGATGAAGAAGCAATTCAAAATACCATTGATGGAGAAAATCCCTATAGATACCCCGATGTCGATTTTTATTCAGCTGACTACTTAAAACCATATACTTCCCAAACAAACGTATCAACAAGTTTTACCGGAGGGAATGAAAAAGTAAGATATTTTGTTAATATGGATCATAAGTTCAATGGTACACTTGAGAATTTAAACCCTGATGTCAATAAGGGACAAAATCAATTCAAGGTCAGGGGTAATCTCGATTTCAAGATCAATAATTGGATCAGCAGTTCCGTTGATATCATGACGTATTTAAATAACAGTCGGTCTGCCCATGCAAGTGTGCTCGCATCAGGAGCTACATTCAGACCCAATTTATATGCACCCCTGATTCCAAGTTCTTATGCCAGTTCTGCTCTTCAGGGTCAACTAAGTGCAATCCGAACATATGACGGGAATATTCTTGGCGGTTCCACTTCATTTACAGGAATTACTCCAATTGCGGATATTTATGCAAAGGGGTATTTGCGGGCAGTTGAAAATATATCACAGGTTGCCAATACCATAACCTTTGATTTGAGTAAGATTACAGAGGGTTTATCCGCAAAAACTTATGTTAGCCTGGATTATAGTGATAACTATTCTTTGTCAATTAATAACCGTTACAATTTTTATCAGCCAACATGGGGGGTGGATAGTACAGGTACATGGGAAAATGATTCTATTGTTGCGCTGGATGCCCTTGGAGAAGCCGACAGAAAAGATCAAACAGAAAATGTTTCAACCAACGGGTTTGGTGTACGATATGGTGCATATGCCCAGCTGAATTACATAAAGCAATTGAACGAGAGTCATTCATTCAATGCAGTTCTTCTTGGATATACAAATTCGCTTATGGCTGAGGATAGAACTCAGCTTGATAAACAATCGCATTTGGCATTAAGTGCCGTTTATTCATACAGGAGTAAGATTTTTGCAGACTTTTCAGCTGCCTATTCACATTCAGTAAAACTAGATCAGGGAAACAGAGGAGGATTATCCCCGACTTTCGGTTTGGCATATTTGCTCTCTGAAGAAGGTTTCCTAAAAGACAATGCTATTATTGATTATTTGAAGCTGAAAGCTTCAGGTGGGGTTTTAAAAACGGATATCAATATGAACGGATATTTCCTATACCAGGAAGTTTATGATTTGAATTCTGGTGTAGTTAGCTGGGCCGATGGCGCAAGAAGTTCAAGTCGAACTACTTTGATCAATGGTAGAAACCAGAATCTGACTTTTGAAGACAGGACAGATGTGAATATCGGAATTGAAACATCTCTGCTTAATTCGCTTTTCCTGGAATTGAATTATTTCCAAATGACATTTGGAAACCAGGTCACTCAACTGAAAAGCACCAAATATCCCTCATTCTATTCTGATTTTTCACCCTATTCCAATTATGATGAGGACATATTCAATGGCGTTGAGATAAATGTGAATTTTTCGAAATCTATCGGTGATTTATCTGCCAATTTTGGTGTCAACTATTTAAATATTAATTCAGAAGTGGTACTAAAAGATGAATTAGTTGAGTTTGATTATCTCTCAAGGATTGGACAACCAACCAGTGCTATTCTTGGATTGGTTGCGGATGGGTTTTATCAGAATTCGGATTTTACAGATGCAGGGGAATTAATAAGCACACTTCCGGTTCCTCAGTTTGGCGCAGTAAAAGCAGGAGATATTAAATATGTTAATCAAAATGATGATAACTTAATAGATAATAACGACCGAACTTTCATCGGGAAGTCTATGTTTTCGCATGCCCTGGGAATAAACCTGCTCCTTAAATACAAGTCAGTCAGCCTTTTCATGCTTTGTACAGGGCGCTTTGGAGCAGAAGGAATGTTGAATGGGGATTATTACTGGGTTGACGGTACGGATAAATATTCTGAAATAGTACTGGACCGCTGGACGGAGACTACTTCAGAATCAGCAACCTATCCAAGATTATCTTCAAATGCAAACAACAACAACTTTCGTAATTCAACTTTCTGGCTTTACGATAAATCATCTTTTGATCTTGACAGGATACAACTTACCTATGAACTAAATGAGTCAGTTTGTAATAAGCTCGGGCTTAATAGTTTAAGTGTAAATGTGGCTGGAGTAAATCTAGCCAAATTCGCGCCAAACAAGGACTATTTAGAATTAAATATCGGTGGTATTCCACAGTTCAGATACTATATGGTCGGTCTGCGAACATCTCTTTAAGCATGATTCTAATGAAAAACACGTGGTAAAAACTATATATCAGGCAATAAATCCGAATAATTCGATGCGTTACTATAAATATAAAAATGGCATGAAAATAATAGTCAAAAGTATAATTTTCTCTCTGATCATGATTGGTCTTATCTCCTGTGAGGAGCTGTTAAACCCGGTTGATGAAAACTTAATTGGAGATGATTTTGCAACAGTTGATCCATCAAGTGCGGAAGGCCTTCTGTTGAATGCATATGCCGGTTTAAACGGACAGTACGAATTTACAAGTGTAGCAACCGACGATGCTGTCTCAAATCAATTAAATAATGGTTACAAAAGGTTAGCCACTGGAGAATTAACATCGCAATTCAACCCCGCAAGCAGGTGGTCAAAATATGAAAATGTATTCTATATCAATAAATTTTTGTCGGTTATTGATCAGGTTAAATGGCAAGAAGACTCTATTCTTAATGAGCTTACTTACAGGAGATTAAAAGGAGAGGCCCTCGCTCTTAGAGCATTACACCATTTTTACGTATTGGAAGGGCATGCTGGAAAAGATGCAGAAGAGAACCTACTGGGTATTCCTTACTATACAGAATACACCGATAGTAATGGTGATTTCAATGTGCCAAGGCTTTCTTTTGAGGCCACAGTTGATAGTATCATTTCGGATTTTGATTCTGCATTTACTTATCTACCTTATGTTTATTCAAATAATCCCAATGATATACCCGACAAAGACAGTATGTATGATCAGAATGCATATATTACCGTAAACAGTAGATTTTATGATAATCGCATAAATGGAAAAATAGTTAGAGCATTGCAGGGAAGAGTGAAGTTATTTGCAGCAAGTCCGGCCTATCTGAATAGCTCAGATGTTTACAAAGAAGCTGTTGCTTATGTAGCACCGCTAGTTGATGAGTTAAACTATTTTTTACCTTCTGATGGTATTGAATACTACGAATCGGACCTCGACAGCGATAATCCCGAATTCCTGTGGAGAAAATCTATGGCCCAGAATGCCAATCAGGAGAAAAATAATTTTCCACCCTCCTTAAATGGCAATGGAAACGTTAATCCTTCTCAGAACCTTGTTGATGCTTTTCCAATGGCTGACGGACACCCAAGAGGAAGCAATGAATCATTGTATGTGTATGATCCCAATGATCCATATGTTAACCGTGACCCAAGGCTTAATAAATACATTCTGGTAAATGGAGGAACCATTGGTATAAATACCATCTACACTGATAATTCCAGTGAACTGGATGGCGTTAACAAAGAATCGCAAAAATCTACCCGAACCGGATATTACCTAAAAAAATTATTGCGACCTGATGTTAGCATACCTGTTTCCGGAAATGTGGTCGTTCAAAGGCATTATGAGGCTTATGTCCGGTATACAGAACTATTTTTGATACTCGCAGAAGCACAAAATGAAATTGGAGGCCCCGATTATAGAGAAAGCAATGTCTTTTTATCTGCAAAGGATATCCTTAGATTATTAAGAAGAAGAGCCCTTGGAGTAATTAGTGACCCCTATCTCGAAGACATTTCAAATCAGGATGAAATGCGTGAACTAATAAGAAATGAAAG
Source organism: uncultured Bacteroidaceae bacterium (assembly GCA_964432125.1). Lineage (GTDB taxonomy): Bacteria > Bacteroidota > Bacteroidia > Bacteroidales > M55B112. Next base: position 7,357 of record CAYSMO010000010.1, read on the forward strand.
AAGATTGGAATTGTGTTTTGAAGGATTTCGATTCTGGGATCTAAGAAGATGGGGGGCAGAATTAAATGAAATGGTTTATGGGTATTACAATGATGGAAGTGGTTCGGGATATCAACAAATCGAAGTCGAAAAACGCCTTTTCGACGGAGAGAAATACAAATACATGCCTGTTCCTTACTCCGAGATACTCAAATACTCAGAGTTAGTTCAAAATGCAGGGTGGTAGTATAAAAATTTTAAATATCAAAACGAATGAAAAAGAACAATCTCATACTGATCGTCATGTTTATTTCGGTTTCCTGGTTTTCAGCATGCGAAAATCAGCCGATTGAATTTGATGATTACGGTGTAACAACATGCTATTTTCCTTACCAGTCGCCTGCGAGAAGCATAATACTTGGAAAATACAGCCTGGGATTCAACGAAAACGACAATAATTATACGTTTGAAATTGGGGTAACCATGAGTGGTGTTTATAAAAATGAAACGGACAGACAGGTATTTTTTGAGGTAGATGAAAGTTTGTTGGATGGGGTAGCTAATGTAGTAGCATTGCCACAATCCTACTACTCCATTGCAACAGAAAGCCCTGTAACCATTCCGGCAGGATCAATAAAGGGTCGTATTATGGTGCAGTTAACGGATGCTTTCTTCGAAGACCCTCTCTCATTGGCACCAATAGACTCAGTAAACTATGTAGTTCCATTGATTATAACTGATGCTACAGAGCTGGATTCTATTCTTCAGGGAACACCCGCAGATGGGATTAATAATCCTGTGAAAACAAATCAACAAGACTGGTCCGTTCAGCCAAAAGATTTTACGCTTTACGGTATTAAGTACATTAATAAATATCATGGGAACTATTTAAGACGAGGTACAGATGTTTTAGACACATTTAACAATGCCGCCAGCGCTTTTGAGTACGACACTACCATAGTTTATCGTGCAGAATATGTTGAAAGAGATGAGGTGGTTATGTTGTCCTCAATTTCATTAAACAGTGTTATTTTATCTAATTCAATCAGGCGGGGAGACGTGGCAAGTCCTGGTGATATTGAGTTAATGTTAACCTTCGATGAAAATGAGAACTGCGAGGTTTTTGACAACAATACTGTGACAAAAATCGGAGATGGTGCATTTGTTGAAAATGGGGATTCCTGGGGAGGAGAAGAGCAGGATGTTATTCATATTGGGTATAGTTTCCTCGATACAATAAACAACGAGATGCACATGGTTAACGATACATTGGTAATCAGGGACCGGGCGGTTGTATTTGAACAATTCCTAATCTATTATGAAGAATAGTATTCCGGAACTTGCTTGAATTAAACACCCATGTATCTACCATTAGAAAAGCTTCATTCCAACATAAAAATTGTGATTTGCTGAATGATTACAATTTCAGATCTGCGCTTAATACGATAATACAAATATTTTATACCGAATGAGTCATTTTTTTTCTGTTTACAACTTGAAAGCAAATTATTACCTGCTCTTAGTTACAATAATATTTCTTATTAGCGGATGCGATAGTGATTTGTTATTAAGCGAGTTAAAAGTTGATCTTGCTGAAGCTCAGGTTAAAACCAATGGAAGAAACCTGATTGTTAATACTGGATCGGTTGAGCGTATCTGGGAACTGACTCCTGTGGGATTGAGAACAATAGCATTCAGAAATAATGATCATACTGTAGTATTCTCCAATGAAAAGAAAAATGTCTTATGTGATTGGTCATACAATGGCATTATCAATAACCAATCAAAGTCCAGGATCATAAACTTGACAGCACGGAAAAGTACGGACGAGGGGTTTACATCAGAACACATTATTGTTGAGGCTGAATTTGAATATCCAAATATTGAAACTTTCGTAAAGTATGTAATTTGGGCCTACCCGGGAGCTTCAGGAATACGGACGCAGCTATTTATTAAAGGAAATGGCGCAAAATACATGGATGAAAATGATTTACCTAAGAGGGATGAAATCACGTTTGAGCTGGTGAATGGAACTTTTAACAGCAATTACAAAGCATCTGCATTTGTAGATTTACCTATTGCAACAGCGACCGAAGATAAAGAGAAAGTTCAGTATCACATCAAGGGGCTATCCAATCAAAAAAAAATTAAACTGGGCTTTACGTGGTGGGACTTTGAAGGATCCGGTATTAGTCAGAATATAATTTTGACCAGCACTGATGGTGAAGTAGAAAGTCAGCCAATTAGAAGCGTCCAGCTGCCTAATTTTAAAAATAATAGTACAGGGTATGAAATGAATATCATAGATGTTCCCAAAGAAATCTATCTGGATGACTCCTTCCATTTACTCTTTGAAAAAATAAATGGTAAAAAAGCAGTTGTTTCAGAAATTTTCATCTATGAAGAAGGTGAGAGCACGAAAAAAATTGTTAATGGTCATGATGAACGCATGGAAGAGATTATTCAGTATACCCCAAATGGATATAGCTTGATTGGATATGTGGATTGTGGTGTTCCTAATACTGGTAAAAGACTAATTCCTTCTGGAAGGGTTGATTATATTCCAATGAACCCAAAGGGAATGAAATTAAGATTTGCTGGCTATTATAATGACACACAACACCGAAACAAACCAGAAACTCCTTTAATGCGAGAAGAAGAAGTTAATTTTAAGGGTACTCCTGTTCAGAACAATTGGAGCAGTGTGGTAGGTATTACCGGGGAAGAATCAGGGTTGATTCTGGTAAAAGAATCTCATAAATGTGTGAATCAATACGGAAACGACACTGGCACTTTTGAGATCACAGAAGACGGTGTCAGTAATACCGGAACTGGTTTGTTTCCAGAAGAAATATTGAATGACAAGTACTCCTGGTGCTGGGCTTCATGGAGCATCATTTACGATGGAGGACCGGATGGTATGGAACTAGCGATCAAAGAATTCGACCGAATACGCTATCCGGTTGACAAAAAGCGGGATATTTATATTCAGGCAAATACATGGGGATCAGACCGTGGCAAGAATGCTTCCAGAGAGGAAAATGTACTGATTGAGCTTGAAAGCCAGAAAAACCTGGGCATCGATATTCAGCAGATTGATGATGGATGGCAGAGAAGAAGTATTAAGATGTTCGACTCACAAGTCCAGGTGGATGGAGCTGAGGCAGATAATGAGTGGCACGTTCGTGAAGATTGGTATCCGGATGGATGGAAGAATGTTGTGGCGAAATCGGAAGAGACAGGGGTCAAGCTGGGGCTCTGGGGGGCAGCCCAGCCTATTACCCTCAATGCACTAAAATGGAACTATGACCAGGCCGGCTTTGTATCCTATAAACTTGACTTTGCTGATTTTGGGACGCATTATCAAATGAATGAATTAATAGAAAAAGTCAGGGCATTTATTAAATATACAGATCATAGTGTTCGAGTAAACTGGGATGTCACTGAGAATGCTCCGCGCTATGGATATTACTGGGCAAAAGAATACGGATCTGTTTACATTGAAAACCGAAAACCAGAAATACCAAAAAATGCTATTTACATACCACACCTTGTACTAAGGGATGTCTGGCAGTTGAGTAAATACACCAATGTTAACCGTTTTCAAACTTCAATTCAGAATATTGACATGGTGGATAAGTCGTTAAGCGACGCCTTCATGTATAATCATCCATATGTTGTTGCCATCGGCTTGATAGGCACTCCATTGTTCTTCCAGGAGACACATTTTTATTCTGAAACAGCACGTAAGGTCATAAAGCCGGTCTTAACCGTCTATAAAAAGCACAGGGAGAAAATGTATGAGCAGTTTGTGTACCCTATAGGAGACGAACCTAATAACGCCGGCTGGCCAGGATTTCAGTGGACTGATTCGGATCATTCAGAAGGATACTTGATGGTATTCAGGGAATTAAATAATACTGAATCAAAACGGTCAATTAGGCTTCGGTTTCTAAAAGATCAAAATATCAGGATTACAAATTTATTGACAGGTTCAAAAAAGGAACTCCGGGTGAACAGCCAGGGAATCATCAATTTGGAAATAAAGAACAAGGCGGATTACCTATTCCTACATTTCGAGGTTTTTTAAGATTCCGGCGTAGTAAATTATCAATTGTTACAACAGGATATACAGGGATGAAAAGGCACTTTTTTATATACGTCATATTAGTCTCAATTACTATTTCAGCAATAGGACAATCTGAGAATACCAGGGAGGTAATAGATTTTAACGATGGTTGGAAATATAAGAAGGAGATAACACCATGGGTATTTCGATATGATTTTGGGGACAGTAATTGGGAAACCATTGATGTACCACATGATTGGAGCATAAACGGTCCATTTGACTCAGCTGAAATTGTCGGAAAAAATGGTGCTTATTTACCCACAGGAAAAGCGGTATATAGAAAAAACTTCAAAATCCCGGAGAAATACCAGAATAAAAGGATTTTTATTGAAATTGATGGTATATATATGAATGCTACTGTTCATTGCAATGGTGTCAAAATTGGGAATCGACCATTTGGTTACGCCAGCTATTCTTATGATTTATCGCCCTGGATAAATTATGGGGACAAAAGCAACGTCATAGCAATATTAGTTGACAATTCCGATCAGATAAACAGCAGATGGTACTCTGGTTCTGGAATATACAGTGACATTAGATTGGTAATTAAGAATGATATCCATATTCCTCAATGGGGTTCATTTGTTTATTCATTAAATGCGTCAGAAGAGTCATCAGAATTGATAATTGAAAATGAAGTAAAAAACACAAGAGAACATCGGGAAGTACTATATATTAAAAATTTAATTGAAAGTCCGAAGGGAATTGTTGTGGGAATTAATGAAATGAGTGATACAATCTCACAAGATGAGAAAATAAAGATTATCAGCAGGTTAAAAATTGAAAACCCGAGTTTGTGGTCAGTTAAAGAACCACATATGTACCATCTGATCACCGAACTGTTTGATACTAAAGGAAACCTGCTGGATAGAAAAAAAACGCCCTTTGGTATACGGTCCATTCAGTTTGATAAGGATATTGGATTTATCTTAAACGGAGAACAGCTTAAAATCAAAGGTGTTTGTTTACATCATGATGCAGGAGCGTTAGGCGCAGCGGTTCCGACAGAAGTATGGCACAGACGTCTAAAAATATTGAAAAATATGGGATGTAACGCCATACGCACCAGTCACAACCCATTTGCTCCCAGTTTTTATGACCTATGCGATACCATGGGAATTCTGGTTATGGATGAAATTTTTGATGAATGGACAGTGCCAACGCTTCCGGAAGTAACACAAGGATATAATCATTATTGGGACAACTGGTATGAAAAGGACCTGCGTGATTTTGTCAAGCGGGACAGAAATCATCCATCAATTATTATCTGGAGTGCTGGTAACGAAATCATTGAACAAACACATCAGCATGGATATATACTGGCAAAAAAACTTCAGGACATATTTCATGAATTAGATCCGAGTCGGCCAGTAACTTGTGGCAATAACATGATGCATGAAGCAAATAAGACAGGTTTTGCTGACATCTGGGATGTCGTAGGGTATAACTATGCCGTACAATTTGGCATCTATCAATCTGAACGAGAGAAATATCCCGAAAGAAAATTCATTGGTACAGAAAATACACGGGGGCTCTCTACCCGTGGAGAATATTTCTGGCCACTTGATGGCAATAAAGTAATGGAGAACAATGGCTATTTTAATTCGTATGATGGCCATTTACGAAAGTATGGAATGGAAACTGAATGGAAAGTTACCCGGGATAATGATTGGATTTCAGGTTTGTTTTTATGGACCGGGTTTGATTATCTTGGAGAAGCAAGCGGTGAATGGCCTGTAACGACTGCACAGTTTGGAGTACTTGATAGATGCGGTTTCCCTAAAGACGCATATTATTTTTACCAGAGCCAATGGAATGATGATGAAGATGTGCTAAAGATTCTGCCACACTGGAATTGGTTGGGGAATGAAGGAGAAAAAATACCGGTTTGGATCTATACGAATACCGAAAAAGTAGAGCTCTTCTTAAATGGAAAATCACTTGGGTCCAAAAATTTCGAATCAACTGATAAACTGCACCTTGAATGGGAAGTGAAATATCACCCCGGCACACTAAAAGCAGTTGGCTCTAAAGCAGATGGCTCTAAAATTGAAACAACAATTGAAACAACAACAAATCCTGACAGGATAGAATTGACCCCCGACAAGAAATTTCTGACAGCAAACTCAAAGGATGTTATGCATCTGGAATTAACTGTCGTTGATAAAGAGGGCCGTTTTATACAAAACGCCAATATACCTTTTTCAATCGATATTACTGAAAACCTAAAACTGCTTGGCATTGACAATGGAGATCCAAAATTTACAGGCAGTTTTACTGACATTGAAAATTGCCGGACCTTTAACGGCAAGTCCCTGATCATCCTACAATCTAATAATTCAGGCGGAGAGGCCGTAATTCGCGTCAACGGAAAAAACCTAAAAAAATCTTCATCAATAAGCTTAAAAATCAAGGATCAATAAGTTTAATAACCAAAAAAAATTAAATGACAAAAAAAATGAATAAAGTCAGTATTGACTCCATTACAGGATTCTTAAATACAGCTACAACCTCTTTTAAATACGTTTTCTTGATCTTACTATTACTTGGCATTGATGCCAGGGCCCAGGAATATGACCTCCATTCACCCAATGGAAAAATAAACATGAATGTAAATATAGGCGATACAATAAGCTATTCTTTAGAATATGCTAATGAAGAGGTTCTGTCATCATCACCGCTGTATTTGCAGTTTTTGCATGCTCCTCCTTTGGGAATGGATCTGAAAGTAATAACAAATGAAACTAAAACTATCGATCATAGCTGGGAAAATGCTTTCGGACAGCATAGAAGTATCCGCAATCATTATAATGAATTACATCTGAAAATGATAGAAAGCCGGTTTCCGGGAAGAAAACTGGAAATGTTTTTCAGAGCATATAACGATGGTATTGCTTATCGCTATGTTATTCAGGATATGCAAAAAAATACTGAAAAGAAGCACATATTGCTTGATGAGTATTCCAGCTTTCATTTTCCTAAGGACCATATAGCCTGGGTCAGTACAAGTAATAACGGATATACTTCAAGTCAGGAGGCTGAATTCTGGGAAAGACCTTTATCTAATATCAACGAATCATCTCTCATTATACCTCCCCTGACTATTAAACACTCTGATAATCTTTACCTATCGATTACCGAAGCAAATTTAAAAGATTGGTCAGGGATGTACCTCTGCAAAGACAATAATATAAAAGATGGGTATCGAATAAAGGCAAAATTGGCCCCAATGAATAGTCAAAGGAACAATTTAGGTTGTGTACGATTAAAACCAGAACACTCCTCCCCCTGGCGGACAATTATAATTGGAGAAAGACCAGGAGATCTGATTGAATCTTCATTGATATTAAATTTAAGTGACTCATCTCTAATCGAGGATAATACCTGGATAGAACCTGGTATGACCGCATGGGACAGGTGGTGGAGTGATGTAGGCCAGGTGAATACAGAAACGGTTAAAAGATTCATAAAATTTGCAGCCGACATGGGTTGGAAATACCAGCTGATTGATGGGGGATGGTATTTGGATAACCCCGAATCGGATGTGACGAAACCGGTTCCCGAAATAAATATGGTAGAAGTTGTAAACTATGCCAAAGATCAGAACATAAAATTATGGCTATGGAATCATTGGACTGCAATTAACAAACAAATGGAGGAAGCTTTTAAACTGTATGAGGAATGGGGAATTGTCGGAGTTAAAATAGATTATATGAACAGGGATGACCAGGAAATGGTGAATTGGTATCGAAAAACTGTTGAAACAGCAGCAAAATACCACCTTATGGTCAATTTCCACGGTGCGTATAAACCAACTGGTCTTCGCCGTACATATCCTAATTTAATGACCCGTGAGGGTGTGATGGGTAGTGAATATAATAAATGGTCGGAAAGAGTTACACCTGAACACAATGTAACCATACCATTTACAAGAATGCTGGCAGGGCCAATGGATTATACGCCAGGCGGATTCCTAAACTGCAATATTGGAGAATTCCGTCCGGGAATACCAACTCAGGTAATGGGAACAAGGTGTCATACACTGGCAAAGTTTATTGTTTACTTTAGTCCTATAACTGTTGCATGTGACCATCCTGATCATTATACCGATGAACCGGGCCTAAGCTTTTTGAAAAACATACCAACCGTCTGGGATGAAACAAAAGTATTGAATGGAGAGATTGGTAAATATATATCTATTGCAAGAAGAAGCGGAGACAATTGGTTTATTGGCAATATGAATAACAGCACAGAGCGCAACATTCGTATCCCCATGGATTTCCTGAATGAAGGAAGGTATAATGTTCATCTGTATAAAGATATAAAGAATGAAGCGAGCAATCTATCAGAAGAAAATACAAAGCTTACGAATAGTGATGAATTAAATATTCTGGCGGAACCAGGCGGAGGTTTTGTAATGCGTATTTCTCCCATTAGGTAAATTATTAAATATGACTAAATCATGAAAGAAGTATTTAAATTTCTAAAACTAACATTGGTATTAACATTCATTCTTACCCTAAATGTGCATTCGCAAAATATAATTTACAGTAAAGATTATATTCAAACTCCATTAAGGGATTGCACGCCTGCATTTCTGGAAATGCTTCAGGACGCAAAAGAATACAATAGTTCTAAAATTATTATTGCCGAAGGTACCTATCATTTTTATCCCGATAAGGCCTATGAAAAGTATTGTTTCATAGCCAATCACGATGATGGACTGAGGAGAACACCATTTCCGTTCATTGGGATGGAAAATATAGAGATAGTAGCACAAAATGCGAGATTCATTTTTCATGGTTTAATGCTGCCCTTTATTATAGAAGATTCAAAAAATATTTCATTATCGGGATTTTCCATCGACTGGGAAATGCCCCTGACAAGTGAAGTATTGGTAGTGAACAGTTCTCCTGAAAAAAAATCATTTGATATCAAAATTAGCTCAGACCAACCGTATGAAATAAGAAATGAGGAATTGATCTTTCTGAAAGAAGGATATGAACACAATCTGGACCGTTCGATATATTGGGATCCAAAAACCGGGGCAGTAGCCTATAACGCACATAATTTTGCTCCCCAATCTACCCGGTCAACCCCCTCAATTACGAGGTTTCTTGACGCAATCAATTACCCCTACGATCCAGTAGCCAGATTGCCAGTTTATTATTACCGTGGTAAATCTATTTCTATCAAAGCCAAAGAATTAGAGCCAGGGCTTGTCAGAATATCTTTCCTGGAGGGTCAGGCCCCGCCTATTGGCTTAACCTTGGTAAGTAAGGGTCTAAATGGATATAACCGGTGGGCTCCCGCAATAAGGATTAAGAATAGTTCAAACATTTATATGAGGAATATTTCGATATTCAGTGCAGGTGGCATGGGGTTGATTGCTGAGAGTAGTGAAAATATTTCTTTAGATTCCTTTTGTGTAAAGCCTTCCCCTGCCTCAGGAAGAATGCTTTCTACATCTGCAGATGCAACTCATTTTGTAAATTGCAGAGGAAAAATAGAAATGAATAATTCAATTTTTTTAAACCAATTGGATGATGCAACAAATATTCATGGAATCTATTTAAGGGTTTTAGATGTATTAGGGCATAATAAGATTGGGGCAGGAATAGGCCACTATCAACAACTCGGTATTGATTTTGCAGAAAAAGGCGATGAAATAGCATTCGTTAGTATTGATCAATCATACTTGCCTGAAACTAAAAATATACTGAGAAGTATGAATAAGATAAATAGTAAATATTATGTTTTAACTTTTAGAGATAGTATTCAAATTGACACTTCCAAAATGTATGCACTTGAGAATTTGAGTGCCTATCCTGAAGTCGAAATTTCCAATTGCACAGTAATGAATAATTATGCCCGGGGGTTTTTAATTAAAACACCACAGAAAACAATTATAGAAAACAATTATGTAAGCAGCATGATGGAAGGTATTAAAGTAGTAAGCGACTACAGCTTCTGGCACGAGTCGGGAAGAGCTTCTGATCTTACAATTCGCAACAATAGATTTGGTGATTGTGGTTATGGAAATAAATTCCGGAAAAGCCCTGTAATTAATATTCATACAAATTCCAAAGGACCAGATTATATATTTAATAATATTGTAATAGAAGATAATGTGTTCAATACTTTTGATGCAGCAATTTTGTTTGCCAATAAAGTAAACAATCTGATTATTACTGGAAATAAAGTATATAAATCGGATAGATATGAACCTTTTCATCCGGAAGAATACGTTTTTTCAATTGTTGATTCAAAAAATACAATTATGAAGGACAATAATATCAAGACAGATTTTAAGAATAAAGTATATATGGATAAACAGACAAAAAAGAGTTCAATAATATCAAATAACGAAGGATTTTAGTATTCACTTTGACCCGTTCAATAATTATAAAACTAAATAGTGTCCGTTAATAGAGTCAATTCATTGGTCTATACAGATATCACATCAAAAATTCTAAATATGCGAATCTCATATCCCTTTTTTGCGATCATCACCACGATCATGTTATCAGGTTGTATGTCTAATACATCCATAAAATCTGACAATGAGAAACCAAACTTTATTATTTTTATAGCAGACGATCTTAGTTGGAATGATTTTGGTTGCACAGGCAACAAGGACGTTCAGACACCTAACATTGACAGATTAGCCAAAGAAGGTGTAGTATTTAACAAAGTTTACCTTACAGCAAGTTCCTGCAGTCCCAGCAGGGTTAGTATCCTTACCTCCCGCTATCCACATAATACTGGTGCTGCTGAACTACATACAGAACCAAAAATAAAACTGGCAAGTTTTCCCGAAGAATTGAAAAACAGTGGATATTACACGGTTGCTTCAGGTAAATGGCATGCTGGTGAGTTATTGAAGGAAGGATTTGTTACTACCCATATAGAGAGAAAACTTATTGGGCCCGGAGGCGAAAAACAATGGGTTGAAGCAATCAGGGACCGTCCAAAAGATAAGCCATTTATGTTTTGGGCTGCATCGATAGATTCTCACAGAGGCTGGGGAGAAAATGATTTTTCAGGCACGCATGCCCCGGAAGAGTTATCGGTTCCATCGTCACTTGTTAATACATATGAAACCCGAAAAGATCTTGCCAACTATTACGATGAGATTACCCGCTTCGATTATTATATTGGAGAAGTAATAAAAGTACTCGAAGAACAGAATGCGATGGACAATACAATGATTATTGTCATGGCAGATAACGGAAGACCTTTTCCGAGGGCAAAAACATTGCTAATTGATGACGGTATAAAAACTCCGTTTATCATGTATTGGAAAAATAAATTCGATCAAACAGGTATCGAATCTGAAAGTCTGATTAGTTCGATTGATATCGGTGCAACTCTCCTCGATCTTGCTGGATTGAAAATTCCGGAGTCTTTTCAGGGTAAATCATTTGCCGCAGTATTGGATAATCCCTCCATGGAGTTTAGAAATTACGCTTTCGCAGAACGCAACTGGCATGATTTGGAAGCTTTTGGCAGGATGGTGCGTTCAAGAGATTACCTGTATATTATTAATAAGAGACCGAACAATATGTATGCAGGAGGAGCTAGTGATATTGCCAGGGGTGCTAGTTTCCAGGACCTTGTCTCATTATGGAAAAATGACGACCTTTATCATCCAGAACATATTGACTTCTTTAAATCTCCACGAAATCAGGAAGAACTATATCATCCTGAAAGTGATCCCCGACAGATTTATGATCTTTCATCACTGCCTGAATATCAGGATAAAATGGATAGCTTAAGGGAAATTCTTGATGTATGGTCGATAGAAACAGGAGATGATGATCCGGGAACAATAACTCCTGACTGGTACCATAGGATCACAGGCGCAAGACTTAGCGATGAAACGAACCACCTGAAGGGAGAGAGGGGTATAATGGCTGGTGAAAATAACAAAGCTGATCAGATAAATAAAAATGGTCCATTTTAAGTGGCTTGATTGTAAAATTCAGTAACGTAATTGTCTCGTAATCAACAAAGGCTCAAGTGCGCACAATTGATTGTAAAAACTTCTTTATTAAGGACTTCAATCTTTAATCAGTCAACACTTATCATGACGAAATTAATAGAATTAACGGTTTTCTCAATCTTTATGTGTGTTATGTCCTGAATAATTTCTCTCATTTTTTTTATTTATTCGAAATATTAACTATTTTTGCAAGCCCAAATAAGAAACCAAAGTTCGTTAAAGACTTAATAAATAGAAAAATGGCAAACCATTTATCAGCAAAAAAGAGGATCAGGCAGATTGAAGCGCGTCGTGTAAGAAACAAGTACCAGGCACGCACCATGCGCAGCGCCGTTAAAAAAATCAGAAGCACGACCGACAAAGCGGAGGCTGCAGAGATGTACCCAAAAGTGGTTTCAATGCTCGATAAGCTGGCAAAAACCAATGTGATCCACAAGAACAAGGCAGCCAATCTGAAATCAAAACTATCAAAGCACGTAGAGAGCTTGTAGTCAAGATTTTTTCATAATATTTTAAAAAAACCTTCCGGTTCCCCGGGAGGTTTTTTTATTTCCCGACGATATTCCCGCTGCTTATCACATATACAGGAAAAAGCACAATGAAGGAGTATAAAAATACAACCATCAAAGCATGGTCGGTTGAGGATCGTCCGCGCGAAAAACTACTCAAATCTGGTGTTCAGTCACTTTCCAATGCAGAGCTGATCGCGCTACTCATCGGCAGCGGAACAAGGGAGATGAACGCGGTCGACCTGTCAAGAAATCTCCTGGCCTCCGTCAGCAACAACCTGCATGAGTTGAGCAGACTGGGACCCGTCGACCTGGTGAAGATAAAAGGGATCGGAACAGCAAAGGCGATCACCCTGATGGCAGCCATTGAACTTGGATCAAGAAAAAACAACAGCTACGCCGAAGAGAAGGTGTGTATAAAAAACAGCCAGACAGCCTACGAACTGCTCTATCCTGTTATCGGGGAACTGGAACATGAAGAGTTCTGGATCATCATCCTCAACCGCGCCCATAAAGTGATCAAAACAGAAAAGATCAGTCAGGGTGGACTCACCGGAACCGTGATCGATACCCGCATGATTTTGAAACATGCCCTTGACAAACGGGCCACCTCACTGATTATCTCCCACAACCACCCCTCCGGAAACAAAACACCGAGCGAAGCCGATATCAACATCACTAAAAAAATAAAGAATGCAGCAGAGATCATGGATATCAATGTACTCGACCATGTTATTGTGGCGGGACAAACCTATTTCAGCTTTGCGGACGAAGGACTGATGATGTAATACTAAATCAATCCTTTCAAATCGCAAAAATGGTACTGTCCCGTTTTCAACGTGCAGGGGCGGGATCAATAATCACGGAATCAGTATGCGCGGGATCAATGCCTGCGCCGATACTTCGGTAAATACCACTGATAAACTTTGCATTATCCCGTACAATATCGACAGACACGAATTAAACAGGTTTCACTATATCGTTTCCTGTATGCCTTTCCAGCAGTTCAGCAACAGAAACCCCAAAAACCGGGTGGATTTTTTCCGGTGCGATCTCTGCCAGGGGCCTGAGAACAAACAGCCGTTCCTGCATCTTTGGATGGGGAAGGACCAGCTCATCGGTATGCATTACCAGGTCATCGTAAAATAAAAGATCAAGGTCAATGATCCGATCGGCATAGCCCCCTGTCACAGATACCCTGCCAATCAGTTGTTCAATCTCCTGAAGGCGATCCAACAAGGAATGGGGCGAGTGAGTGGTCTCCATCACCAGACACTGGTTATAAAACATATTCCTGCTCTCATACCCCCAGGGCTCAGTCTCATAAATAGCTGAAACAGCAAGAATCCTTCCACCCTTGTCACCTAATTGCTGTTGTGCAGTCGCCAGATGTCCCTTCCTGTCACCCAAATTGGTTCCCAGACCGATCCATGCCATGCAAACGGACGTGCCTTCCATTAGTTAATAACTTAAGTTCACAATTCACCTAATTTGGAAAATCAGCTTTCCTGGCTATCAAAATATATGCCGGAGACATTATCAGGCTGTTCCGGGGAGCCATTCGAATCAGAAAATTGATCATTCCTTTCAAAACATTAATATGCCTTTTGTCTGAATAACCGTAATAGCTGTTTCGGATCACAAACTCCATCCCGCTGGCTTGAACCATCTGTTTAAGGTATTTGGGGCTCAGAATGTTTTCGGACCAGTTCCCGGTATAAGGATCACAGGTATTGGTCGGATGGGGTAAAGAATCGGGAGTTCGACCATTTTCCAGGTAATCCCTCAATCTTTCCTCTATATCCTCCTTCACAAGTCCCCTGGTTTTCCCGGCGAGCAGTTCAACAATATCGCTTTCCAGTCCAGGTGCATAACTGCGGATTATACGCTTCCTGACCTTAAAAAAAGGCATGGTAATATCTCGCTCCTTCCAGCCCCATTCTTTCTGGTTTCCTACATATTCATCGCGTATCTGAATCTTTTTCAACCTTCTTTTTATGAAAGGATTATTCCCATTGGCACTCGTCATAAAGACAATACTGAAATTGTGATTGAGTGCAGATATAGTTTTCATCCAGTTACCTGGCGAATATATATGTTCCAGCACATCCATAGAGCATATGAGATCGGGGTGAAGTTGGTTTTTATTCAGGTAGGTCACCAGCTCCTCTGCATCGCCATGAACCAAATGATCCACACCTACTCCAAGAGCCGCCGAAATGACTGGCACATCGTTCACCGACACCTCGTAAATATCATTGTATATAATGGTTTTAAACCCGGCTTCTTTTGCCAGAAAGGATAGCAGACCGCATCCTCCTCCATAATCTACCAATGTGCATTCCTCAATTGGTCGCTTCAATTCCCCGATGGCATTCAGCAATAACTGGCTGTAAATAAAGATATAAAATGTATAATGATCTATATAATCCTTAAGGTACCGTTTGTTGTAATCGGATATATTCAATGCATTTAACCTGCATTTTTTTAGTCTTGCATATAGCTGAATCGCCGCATCACTGACTTTCCGTTTAGTCTCGGACTCAGTTCTGAATGAATTGGAAAAAGGAATATATTGCATAGGTTAAAAAAAGTTGTATAAAAGTAAGAACTTTATACGGAAGACCTCTTCCCAAACAGATTAAATGATACAATCAATTTCTCAAGTTAATTAGTGCCTGTCCATAAAGTCCGATAGCTGCATTGCTGCAAAAATCTTAAATCCTCGAATACGATTGTATACTGCGTCTTAAGATTTTTGCGCGCTTTGCTCTCGAACTTTATGATCCAGCCACTCCTACTTTATTGACACACTAATTAGGGTTTTTTAATCATCTGATAGAATATCTTTCAACTGGAGTCTATCTGATACGATCTACATTATCTGCTTGTCCGTCAAAAAAAATAAAACCAGATGTAAAACATATTCTATTTCAAATTGATATTTATTAAATTTGGTCTGTCATTAAAAAAATACAGGATTATTATACTCATTAAAACAAAAATACAATGAATAGCTTTTTAAAGTACACCCTCGCAACTATGTCGGGGATTATTCTCCTGAACATCATTGGGATGATCACCTTTTTTATCTTTCTCGGTATAGCAGCCGCTACCACCGACAAGGTATCTGTCGATGAAAACTCACTATTGGTGGCAAAATTCAACACGCCGATAATTGATCGTGCCGACAACAACCCGCTCAGCCAGTTTTCCTTTGGAAGTTTCGATCTGGAAGGAACCCTGGGGCTCGACCAGGTGCTTAAAGACCTTGACAAGGCGAAAACTGATGAAAATATCTCTGGTATTTTCCTCCGCCTTTCCGCAATTCCCGCCAGCATGGCTACAGTGGAAGAGATCAGGGATGCATTGCTGGATTTCAAAGAGAGTGGAAAAACCATTATCGCACACGCAGATGCCTACTCCCAAAAGACCTATTATCTTGCTACTGTAGCCGACAAGGTTTATCTGACACCGACCGGCGATTTTGACTTCAAGGGTCTGCAGGCAACAGTACTTCTTTTCAAAAGAGCGCTCGACAAATATGGCATCGATATGCAGGTGATCAGACACGGCGCATTTAAGAGTGCTGTTGAACCTTTCCTGAATGAAGAGATCAGCGATGCCAACCGGGAGCAACTCGATGTCATGCTCAGCTCGCTCTGGGGAAAAATGATCGAAGAGATCTCTGTTGCCCGCGGTATACCTATCAGTGAGTTGATGAGCTATGCTGATGAGCTTACACTCGCATTTGACCACCAGGCCCTGGAAAAGAACATGATCGATGGATTGAAGTATTATGATGAGGTGCTCGATGAGTTAAGGGATCTGACTGAAACGGATGAAGATGATGACATCCCGTCCATTTCCCTTAAAAAATATGCCAATGTTCCCGCAGAAAAAGAGAAAAAAGCCACGAAGAACAGGATCGCTGTAATTTACGCCATGGGCAATATCGTTACCGGTGAGGCTGATGAAGGAACCATCGGATCGGACCGGATTGCCAAAGCCATTCGCAAAGCCAGGAAAGATGATAAGGTAAAAGCAATTGTTTTCAGGGTAAATTCAGGTGGTGGAAGTGCCCTGGCATCAGAAATCATTCACCGTGAAGTAAAACTTGCCGCAGAAGTTAAGCCTGTTGTCGCCTCACTGGGCGATGTAGCAGCATCAGGCGGATACTATATTGTTTGTCCGGCCGACACCATCGTTGCCAGCGAGACCACCATCACCGGATCAATAGGTGTTTTCGGTCTGCTACCCAACCTGCAGGAGCTGATGAACGATAAAATTGGAATAACCACAGGTGTTGTAAAGACCAATAAGTATGCCGATATTGGTTCTCCTACCAGGCCGCTTACTGCAGATGAAAGGAAAATGATTCAGTCCTACGTGGATGATGTATACACCACCTTTGTTAACAATGTGGCCGAGGGCAGATCCATGACCTATGAAGAGGTTGATGCCATCGGAGGCGGACGTGTCTGGTCAGGTGTGAATGCCATGGAGATCGGTCTGATCGACCTGTACGGCGGACTTGAACGCTCCATCGAGATAGCAGCAGAAATGGCAGAACTGGAGGAGTATAGAATTACCTCCCTACCAGTTCTTGAAGATCCGTTTACCCAGCTGATGAAGCAGTTTACCGGTGGCGTAAAAACCAGGATCATCAAAAAAGAGCTGGGGGTATCCTACGAGCTCTATAAGAAAGCGGAAGAGATCAGCCAGATGCGTGGGATCCAGGCTGTCATGCCTTACACCCTGGATATTCACTAGTGTCTGTCCCTAATGTCCGATATCAGCGTTGCACTCGTCGGGAAATTGCTCATTTACCAAAATAATGTTCGGGGTTAAGGCACACAGATATCGGACGTTACGTAGAGGCACGCATGAATGAATAAACCGAAACATTTAGCCCGGTCAGCAGCTGACCGGGCTTTTTTTTCTCCCTGTTTAATTCAAATGGTTAACTTTGCACTCTTTCGTAAAAATCTCCATGCAAAAGAGAGAGACCATATCGCGTATATTACTATATCCCTTCAGCCTGATATACCAGGTGGCTATCGGAATAAGAAACCTGCTGTTCGACTGGGAACTGCTTCCGGCAAAGGAATTCAAACTGCCAGTACTTTCCGTTGGAAATATTACTGTGGGAGGCACAGGAAAAACACCGCATATTGAATATCTGATCGAATTGCTGAAGGATGATTTTAACCTGGCTTGCCTGAGCAGGGGGTACAAGCGAAAAACAAGAAATTTCCTGATCGCCGATGAAAACGCTTCTGCTGAAATGATTGGTGACGAGCCGCGGCAACTGAAACAGAAATACCCGAAACTAACCGTGGCAGTCGACCGCAAAAGAGTAAACGGCATCGAACAACTGCTGAAGCTCCAGAACTCCCCGGACGTAATCTTGCTGGATGATGCATTTCAGCACCGCTATGTAAAACCAGGAAAATCAATCCTGCTGATCGACTTTGGCAGGATGATCACAGACGATTTTCTGCTTCCCGCCGGCCGGCTGCGCGAACCTGTTTCGGCAAAAAAAAGGGCCGACATCATCCTGATAACAAAATCTCCTAAGCGCCTGAAGCCTATCGAGATGAGGAATATTGTTAAGCGTCTGGATATCGGTTTTCATCAGCACCTGTTTTTTACAACCGTATCATATGGTGAAATTCAACCCGTTTTTGATATTGCCAACCCCCGAAAATCAGATCACTTCAAGAATAAAAAAGTTCCGGTTGTCCTGTTAACCGGCATCGCCAACCCCAGGCCCGTCAGGACCTTCGCCAGAGGCATCTCCACCAAACTGCATGAAATAACATTTCCCGACCACCACGCCTACAGCAAAAAAGACCTTCAGAAGATCCAGGAAAAGCTTGAAATTGCAGGTCATCCCGACACCCTGATCCTTACCACCGAAAAAGATGCGATGCGGCTCCAGGGACTTGAACCCAGCGAAAAAATAAAAAATTCTTTGTATTATGTTCCCATTCGGGTAACATTCACGGATAACCAACAACAAGAGGAGTTTAATAAAATTATACTGAATTATGTTAGAAGCAATCAACGAGACAACATCCTACATCAGGAGCCAGGCAAATCTTCAGCCTGAGACAGCGATCATCCTGGGAACAGGCTTGGGCAGTATCGCCGATGAGATAGACGCTGAGGTGATCATCCCCTATGAACGAATACCCAACTTTCCGGTATCGACCGTGGAGGGACATGATGGGAAAATGATCATTGGTACCTATGCAGGCAAAGCGGTCATTGTTTTGAAAGGCAGGTTTCATTTTTATGAGGGATATACCATGCAGGAGGTAACCTTTCCTGTGCGTGTATTGAAGTTCCTGGGTGTAAAAAACCTCTTTATCTCCAATGCTGCAGGTGGAATGAATCCCGATTTCGAAGTGGGTGATGTGATGTTTATTAATGACCACATCAACCTAATGCCCAATCCGTTGGTAGGTGAGCATCACCCTGAATTTGGCGACCGCTTTCCGGATTTGAGTAGTGTTTATAATAAGGCACTAATCAACCAGGCACTCAACTCGGCCACTGAAAATCAGCTTAGGGCGCACAAGGGCTGCTACGTGGGGGTTACCGGTCCGACGCTGGAAACACCAAAGGAGTATGAGTACTTTAGGATCATCGGTGGCGATGCAGTGGGTATGTCGACCGTACCCGAAGCGATCGCCGCCCACCAGATGGGAATGACCATCTTTGCTGTTTCGGTAATTACTGACCTTGGGGTACCAGGCAAGATAGAGAAAATTTCTCATGCAATCGTTCAGGAAGCTGCCGCCAAAGTAACGCCTAAACTGATCAAGGTAATTTATGAAATGGTCGCCGGCCTGTAAACAAATCTAAAAACTTTACCATCCAGCAGTAATATGTCTGGGGTTTAATAACAAATTATTAAAAACCAATTATCAAGTTGAAGAAAAAAACGGACGACGGCTTCCAAAAAGGCAGGGTGGTCTCCCTATCAGCAGTTCACCTTGTACACGATATCTACACCTCATTCCTGGCTCCGGCACTGCCGAAGATCATTGAGAAACTCGGAATGAGCTACGGCATGGCCGGACTGCTTGCTGTTATACAGCGTATCCCGTCCCTTTTCAATCCGCTGATGGGAATCATTGCAGAAAGACCCTCCATGAAATACATGGTGATCGTCTCTCCGGCCATAACGGCCGTTGCCATGAGTCTGATCGGTATCGCACCGGGGTATATCTTCCTGGCCATCCTTCTTTTTGTATCTGGTATCAGCTCCATGATGTGGCACATCCCCAGTCCCGTAATGATTAAGGTGCTCTCAGGCAACCGCAGCGGGAAAGGGATGAGCTTCTATATGGTGGGAGGTGAGCTGGCAAGAACCCTCGGTCCGCTGGTCATCCTGGGTGTGATCCAGCTCTGGGGTCTTGAAGGGACCTGGAAAATGATGCCGCTGGGATTCGTGGCCTCCTTTATTCTCTGGCTCAATTTCAGGAATATCGATATTAAGCCTAAGCATAGGGAGCAGGCTGAAGGCAATTACTGGGCCATCTTTAAAAGGTACCTTCCGGCGTTTATCTTAACCGGCGGTTTCACCTTTTTTCAGGCGGGTGTGAAAGCTTCACTCACCTACTACCTGCCCACTTTTTTAACCGATAGTGAGGGCCATACCCTGGTCTTTGCAGATCTGTCGCTTACCATTCTGCAACTGGCAGGAGCCGCCGGGGCACTGTTTGCCGGAACGATTAGTGACAGGCTGGGACGAACAGGAACATTGCTGATTATTAGCCTCGCCACTCCCCTGCTCATGCTGCTCTTTCTCAACATGGAGGGCGCCTGGATCATCCCCGTACTAATCCCACTGGGCTTCTTCCTCTTTGCTCCAACGGCTGTCATGATGGCCCTGATCCAGGACCTGCATACAGAAAAAAAGGCCTTTGTGAACTCCATCTATATGTTCATCAACTTTTTCATAAGCTCCCTGGTGATCCCAATGGTAGGAGTGATCACCGACCATTATGGCTTCAGAACAAGTTACATCGCCTTCAATATCCTGGCTTTCGGAGCCATTGCCGTGGTGCTCTATTCCAGGAACCGGATCCCCCAACTCAGCGGTAAATAACAGCACAAGCCTTCCGCCTGAACCTCATCCCCTGCTCTCCGGCGATCCCCAGGTGCACCACATAGATGCCCGGGAGAACAATATGTCCATTGTCATCCAGCCCATCCCATGAATAGATGTCACCTCCGCCGGTTATGCCCCGAAAAACGATCTCCCTGATCCTGATCCCGTTCAAGTCGGTAATGTAGATATCGATCAGACTATTCTCTCCAGGGTCCTGCAACCTTATCTCCAGCATATCTTCAAATCCATCGTTGTCGGGACTGAAAACCTCGGGATATAGTTCAAGAGTTTTGACGGGTTCGGACGGTAACCGGCTGTGCGAATTCTGTACACCCGGGGTACCGTAATTCACTGAGGCAGCGGCGGAGGTCCAGCACTGCGACAGTGAAGCGCAGGATCCAACGTGCATTCTCTCCAACGCAACACCTGTGGTTACCCCAACCAGATCGTGGTGCAATGAATCGTGATAACAGCACTCATCTATCACCGCTCCCGACCGGTCAGTAAGCTGCACACACGCTCCCCCGTTAGGAAGGTGGGGCCAGTCAGCAACCTCCACCACAGCAACATCGGAAACTAACTCCCACTCCTCCCGCAATGCTCTACTGTTTATGGCAAATACAACTTTTGCATCCGGAAAGAGCAGGAGCGATTCCATAGAAATTTCTTCAAGCGACCCGTCCAACGAAGCTACCTCCGTCACCCTCAGCTTCAGATCATGCAGGTCCAGAAATTTTTCCCCGGGGTTGTAGAGTTCGATATATTCATTGCCTCCCTGCACAGGATCGTACATAATCTCATTGATCAGGGGAACGCGTGGTTCCGGCCGCTCTGGTCTTCTGAACCGCAGGTGAATCTCCTCCATATCATTCCCGGCACAATCACCAACCGAGGAGATCTTTAACGCATAATCGATGTCAGTATCCAGCGCCTCTTTCAAGGAGAGTTCTGTCGTTCTGTATGCTGCCGGAAGAACTCCAAAATCAGTATCCAGGGAAACCCCATCGACCATGAACCCTCCCTCCTCACCGGACCGAACCAGGAGATGCTCATCAAAAGTCAGTGACACCCTGGCACTGTCAGGCACCCCGATGTATTTCAGTAAAGGTGGTAAAAGATCGGGCACCTCTGCGATCAGGCTGTTTTGCCCTCCGGGGGTGCCCCCTTTCCAGCCCAGCGATACGATCCAATTCTCATATCCACCACACAGGTTATTCAAATCAATCCTTTCAATCGACCAGCCCCCTTCCGCCCGGTCCCTGTCATATCTATCCATCGCCTCATATTCAACCTGGTGTATCATTCTTCCATAGTGATCGTACAGTCCAACACTTCCACCTCCATTGGTCAGCACGGTCATGGAACCAATAATCGCCTGCAGATCGATATTGCCATACTGACCGGCACATTTTTCATGGGTCAGCACCAAATACTCCCCGGGCAATAGTCTGGCGGAATCCAGTAAATACTCGCTGTTGTTGATCTTAATGACCCAGCCGTAAAGATCGATCTCCTCTTCATAGCGATTATAGATCTCCACATATTCACAGGGTGGCAGGTGGACCTGTGGCTCCGGATCGGTCATTAGTTCAGTTATTATAATATCGCCAAATTCTGCCAGCTGCTGACTAAAAAAAATAGTTGTATCGGAAAGAATATTGCCTTCATGGTCAGACACATTCCTGATATGCAGCTGTTGTACCTGGCAGTTGGGAAAATGGGATGTAAAGAATAGTTGACATACGTTTCCCGTGTGATGAACTGAATCGGGCGCCAACTCGGTAACCGAACCTCCCGTTTGCGAAGAGGTCAGCTGCCAGGAAAAACAGGTTACTGCCGGCATACTGATCGCTTCGCTAAACTGTATCTCCAGGCAGACTGCGCCCGATACCCGATGACCAACAACCTTTGGAGGAACCGTATCCGAAAAAAAACCACCCCTGATCCGGATATCATCTACCCACAATTTCCGGTCCTGTGCTGATGTATAGGCATACCTAAAGCCGGTATACCTGCCGCGGACAGGTTCAATTTCCTGGCCTGTACCATATTTCGCCAGTGAATCTGCAGAACCATTCAACGAACACTCGAGCGACCATTTTCCGCCGGGATCCCTGGTAACCTTCAAGAGCGGTTCCCCTGAGGTGCCGATCATCTCCTGGTAATTCAGGTCACTGGATAGAATTTCAACTGCCTCACCATGGAGCAGCTGCCATACCTTCACGCGATCATCCGAGCCGATAAAGTTAACTCCCAGGACCATTCCCGAAATGTTTTCGGTGCCGGGTTCCAGATCCCGGTGAATGTTCGCCAGTAAGAACAGCTGCCAGTTGTTGCTGATGCTGGGGTTATAGCCATGCCGGATTTTGAAGGAGACGGAAATGGTATCTGTGAGGTCCGGGTACCGGATATCCCTCCCGATATAGTCGACCCCAGCTTTCGGATTGTCATACCCATGGTGAAGGGAGAACTTCCCATTCAGAACACCGGCGGATGAACATTCCCAGCGCTCCGGGGGTGACTGCTCCCAACCGGAAAGCGTGGAATCCTCAAAATCATACAACACCTGAGCGGCGACAAACAGGGGAACAAAATTAAACAGACAGAGTAAAAATTCTCTTCTCATTCAAACGGTATTTTATTGTATGGTTAGAGCTTAAGTACCAGCCTCCAGTTATCCTTTTATGACTGGAAATCGAATAAAATGCGAAATAAGGTTTCTTTTTCAGTGAATATTTACGATTTTTGCAACTTAATAATTGAAAGGGGCCAGCCTTCAGCAAACTCCTATTTATTAGTTAATGTGATGAAAACCGGAAAAATCGTAAGAGAATGAATGTAGCAATTGTTGGTACCAGTGGAGCAGTCGGACAGGAATTATTAAAAGTACTGGAAGAGAGAGACTTCCCACTCGATGAGTTGGTGCTATTTGGTTCTGCCAGAAGTGCCGGAGCGGTCTATAGTTTCAAGGGAAAAGAGATTGAAGTGAAGGAATTGCGAGAGAACGACGATTTCAAGGGTATTGATATAGCATTGACCTCGGCCGGTGGAAGCACATCGAAAAAATTCGCATCTACCATCACAAAGCATGGTGCGGTGATGATCGATAACTCGAGTGCCTTCAGGATGGACGATGATGTCCCTTTGGTGGTGCCTGAGCTGAATGCGGCCGATCTTCACGATCTTCCCAGGAACATCGTTGCCAATCCAAACTGCACCACGATACAGATGGTGGTGTGCCTGAAGCCAATTGAAGAGCTGTCGCATATTAAAAAGGTCCACGCTGCCACCTACCAGTCGGCCAGTGGGGCCGGTGCTGCAGCGATGCAGGAGCTGGTCGACCAGATCAGGCAGATTGCCAGCGGGGAGGAGGTAACGGTCGACAAGTTCCCTTACCAGCTGATGCTGAACCTGATTCCTCAGGTGGATTCGTTTACTGATAACCTCTATACAAAAGAGGAGATGAAGATGTACAATGAATCACGGAAGATCATGCACTCCGATATTGAGGTCAGCACTACCTGCGTCCGTATTCCGGTGATGCGCAACCATTCAGAGGCCCTGTGGATCGAAACAGAGGGTGAGCTCACCGTGGAGCAGGTGCGCGGTGCCATGGAGAAGGCGGAAGGGGTGACGCTGATCGACGATCCGGAGAATCAGAGATACCCAATGCCAATTGATTGCGAGGGGAAAGACGATATATTCGTCGGAAGAATCCGGAAGGACCTCACTAATCCGAAGGGAATTGCACTCTGGTGTGTAGGCGACCAGATCAAAAAAGGAGCTGCGCTGAACGCTGTTCAGATTGC
>CAYSMO010000011.1:0-25570 GCA_964432125.1 uncultured Bacteroidaceae bacterium
GAAAGGGGTGGGCGACGATGCAGCGGTGATCGATTTCGGTGAGGTCTGCCAGGTTGTCACTACCGATATGCTGGTAGAGGGGGTCCATTTCGACCTGATGTACACTCCTTTGAAACACCTTGGTTACAAGTCGGTGATCGTTAATATTTCGGATGTATACGCGATGAACGCTGTTCCGAGGCAGGTAACCGTGTCGCTCGCCCTGTCGGGGAAGTTTTCCGTTGAAGCGTTGGAGCAGTTTTATGAAGGAGTGAATCTCGCCTGCAGTCAGTATGGCGTTGACCTGATCGGCGGTGACACCTCGGCCTCACTTACCGGCCTGATGATCTCCGTCACCGCCCTCGGAACAGCTGTGAAACGGGAGATCGTCTACCGAAGTGGTGCAAAGGCCAACAACCTCGTGTGCGTTACCGGCGATCTTGGTGCAGCTTACATGGGATTACAGGTTCTGGAGAGGGAGAAAAAAATCTTCCAGGAGGAGAGCGATATCCAGCCTAAGCTGGGCGATTATGAATACATCGTAGGCAGGTTTCTCAAGCCCGATGTAAGGGTGGAAACATTACTAAAATTGAAGGAGCTGGATGTGCAGCCTACATCAATGATAGATATCAGCGACGGCTTGTCATCCGAGCTGTTCCATATCTGTAAACAGTCGGATTGCGGCGTGGTGATCTATCAGGAGAAGTTGCCTGTGAGCATGGAGGTGGGACTCGCCGCTGCGGAATTTCAGCTTGAACCGTTGATCCCGGCATTGAATGGTGGTGAAGATTATGAGTTGCTGTTCACTGTTCCGCTCTCGGCTCATGATAAGGTGAAAAGCATTTCCGGGATAAGTATCATCGGTAACATCACCGAACACAAGGGAACGGCCATAATGATGACTCCTGAAGGCAATGCTGTTGCGCTGAAAGCGCAGGGTTGGCAGGCGTACAAGGGGTGATTGCCGCTATATCCGGGAAAGCAAATATCAAGTTTAATTCAACAGAAGGATGAGCTACTCATCCTTCTCTCCGTCGAAATAGCCTTTAATTATTCCGCGTTTGGATTCACGAATAAAGAGAACGATCTCGTCTCTTTCATTTGATGCAGGAAGGTTAACATCCACAAAATCGATCGCATCGGAAATATTTAGTCCGCGCTGGTAGATGATTCTGTATACCTCCTGTATTGCATAAATAGTGTCATTATCAAATTTTTTTCTACGGAGTCCAATGGAGTTGATTCCAGTGAAGGAGAGTGGCTCACGTCCGGCCAGGATATAGGGTGGAACATCCTTTGTAACTTTGCTTCCTCCCTGAATCATCACATGGGAACCTATTCTGACAAATTGGTGCACCAGGCTTCCCGGACTCACAATTGCCCAGTTGTCGACCTCCACCTCACCCGCTAAACCTGCGTAGCTACCTACAATCACATGATCACGCACAATACAGTCATGGGCAATATGGACATAGGACATAAGCAGGCAATAGCTGCCTACCACAGTCTTTCCCCTGGCTTTTGTGCCCTTGTTAATGGTAACAAATTCACGGATGGTGGTATGGTCTCCGATTTCGGTAGTGGTATATTCCCCTTCGAATTTCAGGTCCTGCGGATCTGCCGATATCACAGCTCCGGGAAATACTTTACAGTTTTTTCCAATACGCGATCCGGGCATAAGAATGGCATTGGGGCCGATCCATGTACCTTCACCGACTTCTACATCATCGTAGATTGTGGCGAATGGTTCAACTTTTACATTTTTTCCGAGCTTGGCACCGGGGTGAATATTTGCAACGGGCTGGGTCATATTTTTACAGAGTATTTTATTCTTTTACTATCTGGGCCATTAATTCGCCTTCACAAACAAGATTTTCTCCTACAAATATCTCGCCAAACATTACTCCTATTCCTCTTCGAACAGGAGAGAGCAAATCCATTTTTAGGATAAGTGTGTCGCCCGGGACAACTTTAGCCTTGAATTTTACCTTGTCGATTTTCATGAAATAGGTGGAATAGTTCTCCGGATCCGGAACCATTCCCAAAATAAGCATTCCTCCGGCCTGAGCAAGGGCTTCAATCAACAGAACTCCCGGCATCACAGGCTCTGCAGGGAAATGTCCGACAAAGAAAGGTTCGTTCATAGACACATTCTTGATGCAAACTACCCGCTTATCATCGAGGTAAATGGTCTTGTCGATCAGCAAAAAGGGAGGCCTGTGTGGCAGTTTTTGCATGATCTGGTTGATATCGTATACCGGTGCTTTTCTGGGATCATACAGGGGAATGTTTTTTTTTAGCATCTGCTTCTTCATTGTTTGTCTTAGAAGCTTGGCAAATTCGACATTTGCCATATGACCGGGGCGGGTTGCAATGATCTTGGCCTTGAACCAGCATCCGACCAAAGCCAGATCGCCAATCATATCGAGCATTTTATGGCGGGCAGGTTCATTGGAAAAGCGGAGTTCGACATTGTTCAGAATCCCCTCTTTTACCTCAATTTTTGGTTGATTAAACAGATTTGACAAGCGATTAATATCTTCCTGAGGCATTTCATGATCCACAATTACAATCGCATTATCGAGATCACCTCCTTTGATCAGACCCAGTTTTGCAAGTTGTTCCAGCTCGTGTAGAAAAACAAAAGTTCTGCAAGGGGCAATTTGCTCTTTATAGTTCTCCCACTTTTCAAGTGTAGCGTATTGGTTCCCCAGGATCTCAGAGTTATAATCGATCAACACATTGATGCTCTGCATCTGGTCGGGATAGGCGATAATATGAATACCCCTCTCCTCATCATAATATTCAATTTTTTCCTTAAGTTTAAAATATTTCCTTTCGGCTTCCTGTTCAACTACACCCATTTGCTCGATAGCCTCAACGTACTCTCTTGCGCTGCCATCCATGATGGGCGCTTCAGGGCCGTCGATCTCCACGATTGCGTTGTCGAGTCGCATGCCGGCAAGGGCTGAAAGCACATGCTCAATGGTCGAAACCTTTGCTTCGTTTTCCTCAATGGTGGTTCCGCGGGAGGTGTCAGTTACATTTTCCGCGAATGGTCTGATCTCGGGTTGACCAACCAGATCGGTGCGTCGGAACAGGTATCCGTGATTTTCCGGGGCGGGATGGATGGTGAGGTTGACCATTTCTCCTGTGTGTAGTCCTTTTCCTTTAAAAGAGATTGAGCCTTTGAGGGTTCTCTGCTTTTCAGCCATAAATGAAGATGTTTACTTTAAAAATTGACGCAAGATACAAAAATTAGGGGTATGCTATTTCAGAGAAAGAATTTTAACAAATTTAGCACATAACGAACCGGAATGCCCAGTTGTATTTTATTTTGCATCTCTCTTGCTTATTGCTTTCAACTCATTTTCAATATCAATTACCTGTTTGCGCAGCTCTGGAAGTTTTCTGAAAACAGCGTAGCTCCTGAAATAGGAGGAGAGATTAATCGCAGGAGTACCCATAAGCACAGATGCCTCTTCTTTAACACTACTTCCAATTCCTGCCTGGGCTCCGATTTTCACTCCGTTGGCAATTTCTATATGGCCCGCCAGACCGACCTGTCCACCCATCAGACAGTTTTTGCCTACCTTGGTCGAACCCGATATGCCTGTCTGTGCAGCAATAACAGTATTCTTTCCGATTTCAACATTGTGGGCCACCATAATGAGGTTGTCTAATTTCACTCCTTTTCGCAAGATGGTTGATCCCATTGTGGCTCTGTCGACCGTTGTATTGGCCCCGATCTCAACATCATCTTCGATGACCACATTCCCCAACTGAGGCACCTTGCTGTAGTTATTCTCTTTGTCAGGGGCAAATCCGAAACCGTCACCTCCGATAACCACTCCTGAATGGAAGATGCATGAGCTTCCAACGATACAGTCGTGATAGATTTTTACCCCTGGGTACAGGATTGTATTGCTTTTTATTTTAACATTGTCACCGATATATACCTGGGGATAGATCATCACATGATCCTCAATTACAACATTTTCCCCGATCACGGCAAACTCCCCGATGTA
Organism: uncultured Bacteroidaceae bacterium; assembly: GCA_964432125.1. Classification (GTDB taxonomy): domain Bacteria; phylum Bacteroidota; class Bacteroidia; order Bacteroidales; genus M55B112. Next base: position 4,008 of record CAYSMO010000011.1, read on the forward strand.
TATATTCTCACCCAATTCAGCAGACTCTTCAATAGCAGCCAGTTTACTAACCCCTCTTTTCTTTGGTTTATTCTCTTCATAAAGCTGAAGCAATGAAGCGAAGGCCTCATAGGCGTTATCCACCCTGACAAGGGTTGCGCTGACTGGCTTAACGGGCTGAAAGTCATCGTTCACAATAACGATCGAAGATTGTGAATGGTAGATATGTTTTTCATATTTAGGGTTGGCCAGAAATGAGAGCGCGCCTGGTCTGCCCTCCTCAATACGGGCAACATCATTGATGCTTGTTTCCGGATTCCCTTCCACCGTTCCGCAAAGGAATGCTGCGATTTCTTTAGCAGTGAAATTCATTCAATGTAGGTTTTCTTTTTAAGGGTATTTCTAAATAACGACAGGATTTGTTAACTATTGCTACACCTGCCTGATTTTAGGATAACAAAGGTAAAACTTTTTGATCTGCCTGGACAGCACAGACACGTTCAGAATCTCTGAAACCTCCGCAATATCTCTTACACCTTCATCTTTGCCAAGGATCTTTATATTTTCGTCAAGACTTGAGTATGCATGGTTGGTTATAGAATCTGAAATAACCAGGCAGGATGCAAGAGATTCCGGGATTGAAAGAGCATCTGCTGCATTTTTACGTTCTGTTTTAATTCTTAACGAGTTGAAAGGATGATCACTGATTTCAACACGGAACAACTTCCGATGGATAAATCCAGAACAGAGATACCGCAGTACAGGATCATCGTTCTTGCTCCATACCTTGGCAGCACTGATAATATCGGTATCATCGAGCTCACTGAAGTGCTCCAGAAATTCAGTTATATTTCCCACGTTTAATGACTTGTCCTTTCCGTAAAGGAAGTATCCGAGCGCAGGGGTGGCAAATAATTTTTCGCCCGATGAAGCCAGCTCCCTGGCCCGATGAAGCATCATGATAAGTAATTGATCACCTGCCAGAACGCCCTTGTGAAGATATACCTGCCAGTACATGAGCCTTCTGGCCACCAGAAATTTCTCTACCGAATAGATTCCTTTTTCCTCTACTACCAATTGATCATCATGTACCTGCAACATCTTTATAATTCGGTCGGAACCAATCGATCCCTCTGTTACGCCGGTAAAAAAACTGTCGCGCCGCAGATAATCGAGCCGGTCAACATCGAGCTGACCGGAAACCAACTGGTGAAGGAATTTTTTCCGGTATCCATTACTGAATATCCGGATAGCCAGAGAAAGTTTTCCGTTGAATTCTTCATTAAGCTTTTCCATTATCAACAGCGAGATCTCTTCATGTTGCAGATCGGGAATCAACGTCTTTTCCAAAGTGTGAGAAAATGGCCCATGACCGATATCATGAAGAAGTATGGCAATATTTGCCGCTTCAGCCTCCTCATCCGTTATTTCATGTCCCTTGCCTCTGATCGACTCAATGGCATCTTCCATCAGGTGCATAGCTCCAAGTGCATGCTGAAAGCGGGTGTGGTTGGCCCCGGGATATACGAAGTGGGTCATGCCTAGCTGTCGAATTCGTCTAAGTCTTTGGAATAAAGGGTGTTCAATTAAATGAAAGATGATCTCGTACCTGATCTTAATAAAACCGTACACCGGGTCATTGATGATCTTGTATTTATTCACAGGTGGTGGATTCATGAAATTCTGATTGCCAGACAAAAATAAAGGATTAATTCAAAAGTTTAAATACTTTTTAAAAAAGGCTGAAAAATGGTCAGGATTTTTGGTAATTATATGATTATTTGTACCTTTGCGTGTTGTTTGATACGAGGTAGGATTTATAGGGGACAGATGTCCCCTATTTTATTGATAATATGATTCAGGAGAGTGAAGTTATAGAATTGGTTAACAGAAGGATAGAAGGATCTAGCCTCTTTCTTGTGGATGTTATTTCGGGAAAATCGAATGATTTTCGCGTTTTGGTCGATTCTATGGAAGGGGTAAAGATCAGCGAATGTGTGGAATTGTCGCGCTGGCTTACCGGAGAGCTGGAGCAGATCGATGAGCATTTTAGCCTGGAGGTATCATCTCCCGGATTGGGTGCGCCCCTCGTATTGAAGCAACAGTACCTCAAGAATGTTGGTCGCGATGTAGAGGTTATCTTGAAAGATGGGAAGAAGAAGAGAGGACGACTGACCGGTGTTGAGGAGGATAGTATTACGATGGAGGTAACTGAAAAAATGGTTGCAGGCGGTAGCCAGAAGAGAAAGAAGAATGTAGTTGTAAGCAAAGCATTTGCTTATAGTGATATTAAATCGACAAAAGTTGTTATAGAATTTTAAAGCATTGATCGTATAAAATGGAAAATCTAAATTTGTTTGATACGTTTTCGGAATTCAAGGAACTAAAGAACATTGACCGTGTAACCATGATGAGTGTCCTGGAGGATGTCTTTAGGAGTTTGCTCCAGAAAAACTACGGGACTGATGAGAATTTCGATATTATCATTAACATTGATAAGGGCGATTTTGAGATATGGAGAAACCGCGAGGTGGTGGAAGATGGGGAAGTTGAAGATTCCAATTTTCAGATCAGCCTGTCCCAGGCAAAGCTGATTGATGAGGACTATGAAGTAGGTGAGGAAGTTTCCGATGAGGTGAAGATGATGGATTTTGGAAGAAGGGCTATTTTATCCCTGAGGCAGAATCTTTCCGCCAGGATTCTTGAACTGGAGAAGAGCTCAGTCTACATGAAATATAAAGATCGCACAGGGGATATCGTAACCGGTGAGGTTTATCAGATTTGGAAGCGGGAAATCCTGGTGCTGGATGATGAAGGCAACGAACTTATCCTCCCAAAAGCGGAGCAGATCCCTTCAGATTTTTTTAGAAAGGGGGATACTTTAAGGGCAGTTGTTATTGCGGTGGAGATGAGAAATTCGAATCCTCTGATCATTTTATCAAGGACCTCCCCAATTTTTCTTGAGCGACTGTTTGAGCTTGAGGTGCCTGAGATTTTCGACGGACTGATTACCATCAAAAAGATTGTAAGGGTACCCGGGGAACGCGCTAAAGTTGCGGTGGAATCATATGATGAACGAATTGATCCCGTTGGTGCATGTGTGGGAATGAAGGGGTCAAGAATTCATGGCATTGTGAGGGAGTTGAGAAATGAGAATATCGATGTGATTAATTTCACTAATAATCTGAATTTATTCATTTCCAGGGCTTTGAGTCCGGCAAAGATCACCTCAATTAAATTGAATGAAGAAGAGAAGAAGGCAGAGGTCTATCTGCAGCCGAAGGAGGTATCCCTTGCCATTGGTAAAGGAGGTCTCAACATTAAACTGGCTAGTCAGCTCTCCGGATATGAGATCGATGTATACCGGGAGATGAATGAAGAAGATGATGAGGATGTAAACCTCGAAGAATTTGCCGATGAAATTGAAAGTTGGGTGCTGGATGAACTGAAGTCAATAGGGTGCGACACAGCCAAGTCGGTGCTGAATCTTACTGTTGATGATCTGGTGAAAAGAACAGACCTCGAAGAGGAGACTATTCGGGAGGTGATGAAGGTGCTGAATGAGGAATTTGAATAGGACCAGCTTGTTATTAAGGTGTAGTAAATAAGAATATCGTTGTATGGCAGAAAAAAAGGCGACAAGATTAAGCAAGGCAGCCCGAGAGTTCAATGTTGGGATCTCTACCATTGTGGAATTTCTAAAAAAGAAAGGCCATAGTGTTGATTCGAATCCCAATACCAAACTGGACTCCGAGCTGTATGACTTGCTGGTTGGAGAGTACAGTACAGACCTGAATGTCAAGAAGGATGCAGATAAGCTTAAACTGAGATCTATTAGAGAACAGGCAGCTAAAGAGGAGGTTGAAGCAGAGACTGAGAAGGATATATCTGTTGATGAACCGGAGTTGCTGATTACGGATAAAACCACTGCCAAAAAGGAGGAGCCGAAGCAGGAAGCTGAGAAACCAGAGCCAGAAACGGAGCCAGAGCCGGTGACGAAGCCAGAGGAAAAGAAAGAGACGATACAGGAGCAACCAGTTGCAAAGACTTCTGAAGAGAAAAAGGAAGAGGAGCCGGAGATAAAAGAGAAGGAGTCCGATCCAGAGGCAGCTGAGGAAATGAAGGAAGAAGAGAAGGAAATCCCTTCTTCAGAACAAGATGCAGATTCAAATGGTCCCAGGGTCATTGGAAGAATTGATCTTGACTCAATGAACCAGAAGACCCGTCCGAAGAAAAAATCTAAAAAGGAGAAGGAAGAAGAGAAGGAGGACCGCAGAAGATCGAAAATTGAAGCCACTAAACCAAAAAGGGATAAGGAACCCGAACAGGAGATTGCGGAGTTTGACGATCAGGTGCCCGAACAGATGGAGATCGATGAGCCAGAATCAAGAACTGAACCCCAGGAAATAGAGAAAGAGAAGGGGAAACCGAAAAAAGAGGAGGATCTCATACCTACCCAATTTGAAAAGCTGAAAGGGCTCAGTGTTGTAGGAAAAATTGATCTGCCCGAAAGAAGACAACCGAAAAAGAAAAAGCCGGTTGCATCGAGTTCAGATTCAGAATCTGATATTCGGAAAAAACGTAAACGAATCAGGAAAGATACATCACGCGTAGATCTAGAAGACAAGGAGAAATCAGGAGGAAGAAGAGATTCGAAATCGGTTGGAAAAAGAAAGAAGCGTCCTCTGCGCCCAGAGGTGAGCGATGAAGATGTGCAAAAACAGATCAAAGATACACTTGCCAAGCTTACTACCAAGGGAAGTAAAACAAAAACATCGAAATACAGGAGGGAAAAGCGTGACTCCATCCACCAGCGTATGATGGATGAGGAGGAACAGCATGAACTCGATCGTAAGATATTGAAAGTGACAGAGTTTGTTTCTGTCAGTGAGCTTGCTTCCATGATGGATGTCCCTCCCACAGAGGTGATTCAAACCTGCATGAATCTCGGCTTGTTTGTTTCAATTAATCAGCGACTCGACGCTGAAACCATGGCTCTCGTTGCAGATGAGTTTGGGTTTTCTATGGAGTTTATCAGCGCAGATGTGCTGGATGTGATTGCAGAGGAGGTTGATGATGAGGCTTCATTGGAGTTCAGACCACCTATTGTAACAGTAATGGGTCATGTTGACCATGGAAAGACAAAATTGCTTGATTATATCAGGAGTGCGAATGTGGTTGCCGGTGAGGCCGGTGGGATTACCCAGCATATCGGTGCATACGGTGTCGAACTTGATAAAAACAGAAAAATAACATTCCTGGACACACCTGGTCACGAGGCCTTTACCGCAATGCGAGCCAGGGGTGCCCAAATTACCGATGTGGCCATTATCGTGGTTGCAGCCGACGATGGTGTGAAGCCACAAACGGTTGAGGCGATCAACCACGCAGCAGCTGCAGGAGTACCGATTGTGTTTGCGATTAACAAAATCGACCGTCCCACCGCAAATCCTGAGAAGATCAAGGAAGAGCTTGCCAATATGAACTATATGGTTGAGGACTGGGGGGGTAAATACCAGTCGCAGGAAATCTCCGCACTGAACGGTATTAATATTGATGAGTTACTCGAAAAGGTGTTGCTTGAGGCTGAGCTGCTTGATCTGAAAGCCAATCCAAACAGAAGGGCTGTGGGGACGATCATTGAATCGACCCTGGATAAAGGTCGTGGCAATGTGGCCACGATGCTTGTGGAGGCTGGAACACTGAATATTGGTGATGTTGTTATTGCCGGACAGTTTTACGGTCACGTGAAAGCCATGTTTAACGAGCGGGGACATAAAATTGAGAAGGCAGGTCCTGCTACCCCGGTAATGATACTTGGGCTGAATGGATCGCCACAGGCGGGCGACCGTTTCAATGTGATGGGTAACGATAAGGAAGCGAAAGATATTGCCAATAAACGTGAGCAGCTCCAGCGTGAACAGAATCTGCGCACGAAGAAGCATATTACCCTCGATGAGATCGGTCGCAGAATTGCTATCGGTAATTTCCAGGAGCTGAATGTAATTGTGAAAGGTGATGTGGATGGCTCTGTTGAGGCACTTGCCGATTCGCTGATCAAACTCAGCACGAGTGAAATACAGGTAAATATTAAACACCAGGCTGTTGGACAGATATCAGAATCGGATATACTTCTGGCAGCTGCATCCAATGCCATCGTGATTGGATTCCAGGTGAGACCCTCTCTCAGTGCACGAAAGCTGGCCGAGAAGGAACAGATCGATATCCGGCTTTACTCGATTATCTATGATGCCATAGAGCAGGTGAGAGCTGCTATGGAGGGGATGCTTTCCCCGGAGATCAAAGAGGAGATTACAGCTACACTGGAGGTGATTGAAGCTTTCAAGATTACCAAAGTGGGTACGGTTGCAGGTTGCATTGTTCGGGAGGGCAAGATCAGGAGAAACTCCAGGATAAGACTTATTCGCGATGGTATCGTGGTTTATACAGGTGAACTTGGTTCTCTGAAGCGGTTTAAGGACGACGCAAAAGAGGTGGTCAGCGGTCTTGAATGTGGTTTGAATATTGCCAACTTCAACGATATCAAGGTGGGGGATGTTGTTGAGGCATACGATGAAACAGAGGTTAAAAAGACACTGTAGAATCTTTGCACCGCTGAATTTTCTTTCTTCAATGATGTGGGGTTCATCTCTATCTTCTTTTATGTATCTTAGCCAATTCAAGAAGATAAAACCATGTATGAATTTATAGAAGGTGAAATTGTAGAAAAATCCCCGGCCCAACTGGTCATAAAAGCAGGTCAGGTAGCATATCTGTTGAATATATCTGTCAACACCTATTCAAAAATCGGCGACAGCGGATCTGCCAGGATCTTTCTGCACCACGTGGTGAGGGAGGATGCTCAGTTGCTCTACGGATTTGCCGATAAGAAAGAGCGGGAGATCTTCAGATTGCTTATTTCAGTTTCGGGTGTAGGCGCCAACACAGCACGTCTCATCCTCTCTTCCATGTCCTCGGACGAGGTCAGACAATCCATACTGAACGGGAATGTAGCCGCTCTCCAGAACATCAAAGGAATAGGCGCGAAATCGGCCCAGCGGATTATTGTCGATCTGCGCGACAAAGTCGGAAAAGCCGCTGAAACGGATGAATTATTCCAACCTCAGGACAATACTGTTAAAGAAGAAGCGTTATCAGCTTTAGTGGCACTCGGTTTTCCCCGAAAGGCTGTTGAAAAAAGCCTTGATAGGATTATGACCGGCGAAGCTATGGATGTTGAGGAAGTTGTTAAGGCAGCCCTGAAATTAATGTAAAACCTGAACTGCTGCGAACTATTGAAGCCAAGGCCTGATCATATAGTTCTGTTTTTGCTGTTATTGCTTGCTACAGGCATGGTCCCCTTCAGGGCCGCAGCGATGAGTGGGTCCCATGCGGAGCTTGCTGCCTTGCTGTTTTCACAACCCGACACAACGCTACCTTTTCCTATCCGGCAACAGAATAACTACCCGTTTTCTCATTCAAATTCTTCTCCGCTCTACCTCAACAATCCTTCAAATATCAATGCCCGGATTGAATATGACCCTGAAACCAACAGCTATATTTTCAGGGAGAGAATCGGATCCTGGAATTACAGAACCCCGACAGTAATGTCGTCCGATGATTTTAGAAAATACCAGTTTAAAAAGGATGTACAAGAATACTGGAAACTCAAGTCAGGAGGTGGTGTGGTCGATCAACCTTCTTTTATTCCATCCATCAGCCTGGGTGGGGAGGCATTTGATAAGGTCTTCGGATCAAATGTAATTAACATTGTTCCAAGTGGAAGCGCAGAGCTTATCTTCGGATTCAATTACTCTGTGATCGATAATCCGAATATCTCAGAGCGTCTCAGACGACAACCATCCTTTCAGTTTGATGAAAAAATTATAATGAATGTTTCCGGGTCCATCGGAGATAAACTGAATATGGATTTCAGTTACAATACCGAAGCCACTTTTGATTTTGACCAGAAAACAAAGCTGGAATATGCGGGGGATGAGGATGAGATTCTCAAGAAGATAGAGGCGGGGAATGTCAGCCTGCCGCTGCCCGGATCCCTGATCAATGGAAGTATGAGCCTTTTTGGTCTTAAAACAGAGATGCAGTTTGGTAAGCTCCGCGTTACCAGTGTTTTCTCGCAGCAGCGTGGCGAGTCACAGGTCATTGAAGCTTCCGGCGGAGCACAGACCAGCGAGTTTGAAGTTACGGGAGATGACTATGATGTGAACAAACACTTTTTTCTCTCAGATTACTTCCGTGATACCTATGTCGATGCCCTGAAACGTCTTCCGGTAATTACATCCGACGTTACCATCAACAAGATTGAAGTATGGGTAACCAATAAAACGACAAATTTTGAGCAGGCAAGAAATATTGTTGCCCTGACCGATCTGGGGGAGGCAGTGTCTTACAGTGGACAATTTACGGTTAATGCCGGACCCGGAAATAATTTCCCGAGAAATGGACTTAACTCTGCTTACGAAGAGTTAACAACCACCTATGACGATATCCGGGATATAAAAAATGCAACTGGTGTTTTGGGAACAGCAGGTCTTCAATTGGGGGCCGATTATGAGAAAATTGAAAACGCAAGGATGCTCTCCCCACGTGAGTATGAATTTAATGAAAAACTTGGCTATATCTCACTGAATTCTGCATTGAATACCGATGAGGTACTAGCCGTTGCCTACGAATATACCTACCGCGGACAAACATACCAGGTGGGAGAGCTGGCAGGCTCATCAGGCATAAGCGCACCTCAGACCCTCTTTCTGAAACTGTTAAAGCCTACGAGTTTTGCACCAAGAAGTTATACATGGGATCTGATGATGAAGAACGTATACGCCATAGGCGCATTCCAGGTGCAGGAGGAGGAGTTTACCCTTGATGTGATGTATCGCGACGACAAAACCGGAAACAATATCAATTACCTTCCCGAAGGAGAACTTAATAAAACAACCCTGCTCAGGTTGATGAATCTTGATAATATGAACTCGCAGCAGGACCCCTATCCCGATGGTGTTTTTGATTTCCTGAGAGGTGTCACAATCCTTCCGGGGAATGGCAGGGTGATCTTCCCACTGCTCGAACCGTTTGGTTCCGACCTGGAAAAAATTCTTCGCGACAGCCTGTCTGCTGAGGCTGCAGATATCGCCGTGGATAAATATGTTTTTCAGGAGCTGTACGATAGCACGAAGACCAGGGCACAGCAGATCGCGGAGAAGAATAAATTCATGCTCGCAGGAACATACTCCTCAAGCTCAAGTTCGGAGATAATGCTGAATGCCATGAATGTTCCCGAGGGATCGGTGACTGTTACCGCAGGTGGAAGGGTGTTGGCCGAGGGGCAGGATTACACGGTGGACTATACCCTCGGACGGGTTACCATTATTAACCAGGGCATCCTCGAATCGGGCACCCCGGTAAAAATCTCCCTGGAGAACCAGTCACTCTTTAACTTTCAGACCAAATCCATGGTGGGGTCACATTTCGATTACACCATTTCAGACAACTTTAATGTCGGAGCCACTGTACTCCATTTATCGGAACGGCCCCACACACAAAAGGTTAATATAGGCAATGAACCTATCTCCAATACCATCTGGGGAATGAATACCTCCTATTCCAGACCGGCTCCGCTTCTGACTACCCTCGTTGATAAACTACCATTCATTGAAACAAAAGCTCCATCGCAGCTGACCGTTGTAGGGGAATTCGCGCAACTTATACCTGGACATTCCCGTGCCATTCAGAAGGAGGGAAATGCCTACATCGACGATTTTGAAGGCAGTGAAACATCTATCGACCTCAAGCATTTTTCGGCCTGGCACCTGGCCAGTACACCAAGTGGCTTCTTCCCGGAAGCCGATCTGCACAACAACCGGGAGTATGGCTACGGACGGGCCAAATTTGCCTGGTTCCAGATCGATCCCCTTTTCATTGAAGGAGGATCCCGCTCACCTCAGCATATCAGGGAAAACCCGGATTATCTTTCCAGTCCCTATGTTTATCAACTACTTGAACAGGACATCTTTCCGGAAAAAGAAAATCCCTATGGTGTTTCAACCCGCGTTCCTGTCCTGAACCTTTCCTTCTATCCCAGGGAACGCGGTCCCTATAATTACGATTATGAACGTATCGATGCGAATGGAAGACTTCTCGATCCACGGCAACGGTGGGGAGGGATAATGCGGTCGATCTATTCAAGTGATTTTGAAGCTGCCAATGTGGAGTTTATCGAATTCTGGTTGATGGATCCCTATGCAGGAATGGAAGGAAGTCCGGGGGGAGAGCTCGTGTTTAACCTGGGCGATGTGTCGGAGGATATTCTGAAGGATTCGCGTAAGATGTTTGAAAATGGACTGCCTTCCTCTGAGGTGGTTAGCAAAGTCGATACCACGGTATGGGGGCGTGTCCCCAGGGTACAGGCAATGGTGAATGCGTTCAGCAGTGATCCCGCGGCCAGGAAATACCAGGATGTGGGACTGGATGGATTGGCCAGGGAGGATGAAACAGACTTTTTTTCTTCTCAATCTGATGATTTCCTGCAGAGGATTGAAAACCTCTACTCAGGTGGTCAGCTTACCCAGGAGGCCTATGACAAGCTGCTCGACGACCCCTCCTCTGATGATTACCACTACTACCGGGGCAGCAACTATGATGCCCGGGAGTTGGGTATTCTCGACCGCTACAAGGATTTCAACAACACCGAAGGGAACTCCCCAAGCGATCTGGACAACCCGGAATCATATCCCACCACAGGTACAACCCTGCCTGATATTGAGGACATCAATCGCGATAATACCTTGAGCGAAGCGGAGAGCTATTATGAATACCGCATCGATATGAGTCCTTCTGAGTTCGAAGTGGGACGGAATTATATCATCGATAAAGTTGTGCACAAGGTAGACTATGAGAATGGTACCAGCGATGAAGTAACATGGTACCAATTCAGGGTTCCCATCTTTGATTATACCCGGGCGGTAGGAGGCATTTCCGATTTCAAGACCATCCGTTTCATGCGTATGTTCCTTACAGGTTTCCAGGACACGGTTTTTCTTCGCTTCGCAAAACTTGAGCTGATCAGGGGAGAGTGGAGAAGATACAACCAGCCGTTCCTGCAAGGGGGAGAAGACTGGACAGGCATCGAACCGCCCGAGGGAATCTTGTCAATTTCGGCAGTAAACATTGAAGAGAACGCAGGGAAGGAACCGGTAAACTATACCCTTCCGCCAGGCTTCGACAGACAGATTGATCCGACACAGCCACAAATCAGACAGCTGAATGAACAGTCGATCGTGCTAAAGGTACTGGAGCTGGGTGATGGAGATGCCCGGGCAGCTTATAAAAACACCGATCTGGACATACGACAGTACAAGAGAATAAAGATGGAGGCACATGCTGAGGCACTGATCGATGGTAACCTGAGGGACAAGGAGCTGAGCGCCTTTATCAGGATTGGTTCCGATTACCAAAACAACTATTATGAGTATGAGGTTCCGTTGGTTCTCACCCCACATGGCAGGTACAACAACGAAAGTGAGGCAGACAGGAGAATCGTTTGGCCGGAGGAGAACCGTTTCGACATCGACCTTTCATTGTTTACCCGGGCGAAGCAGGAGAGAAACAGGGCCCTGGGCGATCCCAACAGCAATATGACCATCACTTCAGTCTACGCTATTTTTGATGAAAAGGGCAATAAAATATCTGTATCGGGAAACCCGAACATGAGCAGCATCCGTACCATCCTGATCGGTGTTCGTAATTCCCGGCGAGGCAGCAACAACAATATTGACGACGGACTGCCCAAATCGGGCGAGATCTGGTTGAATGAACTGCGGCTTACCGATTTTAATGAAAAGGGAGGATGGGCAGCCAATGGACGGGCCTCTGCCCGATTGGCCGATTTTGGTAATGTAACCCTTGCAGGATCAGCCAGTACCCCAGGATTTGGGAGTATTGAGCAGAAGGTGAATGAACGGTCGCGCGAACAGATTCTACAGTATGATGTGTCGTCCAACTTCGAAATGGGAAAGGTGTTTAAGGATGAGTCAGGCGTCTCTATTCCGCTTTATGTTGGATATTCGAAATCTATTGTAAATCCGGAGTATAACCCGCTCGATCCCGATATACGCCTGAAAGAGGCAATCGAGAATGCACGCAATGATGCTGAGCGCGATTCCATAAGACGAAATTCCCAGGATCTGGTCGAGAGAAAGTCCTTTGCCCTGACCAACATGCGGGTAAACCCCCAGGGTGGCGGTCAGCCCAAACTCTACTCCCTTTCCAACTGGTCCACCAGCTTCTCTTTGAATGAGATGAGTAGCCTGAACCCCAATCTTCAGTATTATAATACGGAAAGGATTCGTGCCAATGTCAGTTACAACTACAACATCAGGCCAAAGAACGTTCAGCCTTTTAATAAGGTCGCCTTTCTTAATAACAAATGGCTAAGAATGATCAAGGATTTCAATTTTTATTATCTGCCCTCCAGGTTATCGTTCCGCACAGATATGGACCGAAAGTACATGGAGAAGCAGATCAGGAACATCAGCAATCCGGATTTCATAGTGCAACCTACCTTTAAGAAGGATTTTTACTGGAACAGGGATTATGACCTGAAATTTGATCTGACCCGTAACCTGAAGTTTGATTTCTCAGCTTCCAATATTGCACGGATCGATGAGCCGGAAGGAAGGTATCATCCGGATAATGATTATTTTGAAGCTTACAGGGACTCTGTCTGGCAAAATATCAGGGAGATGGGAAGAACCACAAGCTACTACCACCAGTTCAACCTGAGTTACACCTTCCCGATCAACAAGATTCCCTTCTTCGACTGGACCACCCTCAACGGACGCTACAACGGAACCTACGGTTGGGATGCCGGTCCGATAATACCGGATGACCCGGATTTTGGCTCCATTAACCTGGGAAATACTATTAAGAACTCTTACACCATCCAGCTGAACGGCCAGATGAACCTGGTTAACCTATATAATAAATCGGGATACCTGAAGAGCATAAACGATAAATACCGAAGAAGTACCAGGGGGAGAACGGCTCCAAAACCTGAAGAAACACGGACCCGAACGAAAATATTTGAGCAGACCAATCTCTTTTTCAGGGAGAACTCAGGACGTTTTGTAACCCACAATCTGAGAACGGAGAAGATTAAAGTTGAGGTCTTTGATGAGAGCGGACAGGTGGTAGAGGCAGATTATGAGATCTTGTCCAACAAGCGCATCAAGGTAACAACCCCGGCAACATTGAGCAATGCACGCCTGGTTGTTACAGGTACCATTGAACTGGGTGAGGATCCGGTAACTTTCATTGTTGAGAACAGTGTCAGGGTCATGATGGCTGTAAGAACAGTGAACCTCACCTATTCCCAGAGCGGGGGATCCATGCTGCCCGGTTATCTGCCAGAAACCCGGGTTTTGGGGATGCAGAATTACAATAATATGCTTACACCCGGATGGGAGTATATCACTGGTTGGTATAAGAGCGATTTCGCCGAAAATGCTTTCTACAACGGCTGGCTCACACCCGACCAGGCCCTGAACGACCCATTCAATATGAACCTTTCAGAAAGATTCAACTTCCGTGCAAATGTTGAACCTATCAAAGGACTTCGCATTGACCTTACCGGAAATATGAGCAAGTCGGAGAATGAGACAGAATTCTTCACCTCCGACGGCAGCGGGAACCTGCCACCCGAGGATGAGCGGGGCAGGGTACGGTCGGGTAATTTCAGTATGTCGTTCCTCTCCTGGGGGACCGCCTTTGAGCCGCTGACCAGCGAAGTGGATTCCTCATCGTCATTTAATTACCTGAAGAACGATGCCAGGAAAATCATCGCCAACCGGTTGGCGAATGAGTATTATAATAAAACAGGAACACTTCTACCCGACTCGGCCGGCTATTATGAGGGGTACGGGCCTACCTCACAGCAGGTTTTAATCCCGGCGTTCCTGGCCGCGTATGGTTACCAGACTGCGGATAAGGTAACACTTCAGGCCTTTCCGGAAAAAGCTGTTCAGGCTTTGCTGAGAGTCATGCCGAACTGGAATGTTACTTACGATGGATTGGGAAGCATCGAGGCACTGCAGAAATACATTAACTCCATTACCCTGAATCACTCCTACCGTTCCACATACAGCGTTGGTTCTTTTATATCCAACCCCTATTATGTAATCGATGAATCGCTCGGAGTGCCAATAGCCTATGATCTCCAGGGCAATTTCATGGTAGAACAGAACATCAATACGGTAACCATCAGCGAGCAGTTCAGTCCGCTGTTCAATATCAATATGGACTGGAAAAACAGCCTCACCACTCGGGTAGAGGTGAAGAAATCCCGAACCGTCGGACTGAACATGTCCAATACCCAGGTGAACGAAGTGCGGAGCAACGAGCTTGTGTTTGGCGCAGGGTACAGATTTAACTCCGTTCAGCTGATTATCAACAATAATGAGATCAGCAGCGACCTGAACGTACGGGTCGACTTCTCCTTCCGTAACAACCAAACTGTGATTAGGAAGCTGGAGGATATTTCCGGCAGTGAGATTACCGCCGGGCAGGAGATCCTGAGTGTGAAGGCGACAGCAGATTACATGTTGAGCGACAAGTTCACCATGCGGGCCTTCTACGACCAGCGTGTAAACCGTCCCTATATCTCCAACAGCTACGACAATGCCAATTATAACGTTGGTTTTAGTCTGACATTCACGTTGTAATAGTAGAGTTGCCAGGTTGTTTTCTGATAATTTGAATGATCGTATTTTTTTCTTGAAGTGCCTGTAGATTATCTTCTATCAAATATTGAGGAGTTCATAAATGCAATACAGGTAAAATGTGTATTGTATTCCACAGGATTCTCTGTATTTCCACACAATGCAGATTAGTATTATTGAAAAGTTACAATACTAATAAACAGAATATCAAAGTTATATGGCATTAAAACAGGTTTTTCAACAGTGATGGTATCATTATTGAAAAACTATAGTTGTAAAGTTAGCTGTCCTTGTATTGTATTTATAAGGATTGAAAAAAGACTTTATAATGTAGGAAACCGATTATTAATCTAAAAACAATAAGCTTATGAAGTACAAAACTCAACTAGGGATTATCCTGTTTATGGGTATGTTATTGTTAAATTCATGCTATCCGGGTGGTCCGGATGAAATCGACGAGTATGACATTGTCGAAACCCAGTATGATGCCGACTACGACTTCTCTCAAAAGGTGTTTTACATGATGCCCGATACCATTTCCATAATAGGCGAACCAGACGGAACGTATAATGAAACGGAACAGGAAATTGACGCTACTATTTTGGATAAGGTCGAAGAGCAGATGACGCTTGCCGGTTATACCCGACTTTCATTATCAGATACTGCGGATGCATCTAAAATGGAGCAAGCTGTTGTAATGCTGGTATCTAAGTCAACTGTAGATCAGTATTCCTATTATTATGATTATTACTATTATGGTTACAGATATTGGGATTGGTATTATGGTTTTGATTATTACTACCCAGGTTACCAGTGGGGCTACTATTATCCCTGGGGGTATCCGGTAACTTACTCACATGCTGAAGGGACTGTTATTATTAACATGATTGATCCGAATGACCCCCACGCTATCGATGAGGGAAATGGAGAAGTAGATTACCAGGTACGTTGGATGGCTGTTTTCAATGGTCTTGCAGAGGGTACGCTACCCAATTATCTTGATCGGATCGAAAGCGGTATTGAGCAGGCATTTGATCAATCACCATACTTATAATAAGAATATTGAACCAATAAAAAACGGAAAATATGATATTGAGAAACAAATTTATTGCAAAAGCAGTAACCCTGATTATTCTTGGTTTTTTTCTGATAAAACCAGGGACAGGACAGGATTATAATGGACCACTACCTTCTACAGGAGATGATTATAATGAACCACTTCCCTTTAAAAGTACCGGTATTCTCATTGGTTATAATGTTGGATATCCGGTTGGAAATACCAGTGAATATATTGCACTGCCAAGTTTCCGGGGAATAAATGCTGAATGGAGACAGTATATAACTGAACATTTTAGCCTGGGTATCAAAGGAGCTTATCAGGTTTTTTACCAGGAAATAGATGATCAGCTATATACGAATGATGGTACAACTATTTACGGAAAACAGTTTCGATACATAAATAGCATTCCTTTGTTGGCTGTAGCCGGATATGAGACAGATAACGATAACGGGTTAATAACTTTTTACGGAAAGCTGGGACTAGGTGTATATTCATTCCAGAAATTTACAGATATGGGGTTTTACAGGTATCAGAATGAATTTAGTTGGAATCTGGGGCTGTTACCTGAAATTGGAATCATATATAAGCTAGCTCCCAGGATAAATGCAGTCTTTCATGTAAACTACAACCAAATTTTCAAGAATGCATCTATCGAAAACCAGGGATACATGAGTACCGGTGTGGGATTGGAATTTAATAAATAATATTCGCCCCGTTCGCCCAATACATGATTTACCGCAGCATACCTGTGCATGGCCGTGATGGCCCGTCTCATGGAGTAATGCGCTGTTTTTTTAAAAGACTGAAAATGTCGATATCCTTTTTGCGCACTGGATGATTCACCGCCCGGATTGTTTTTTTCCTGGTATAGAAGAAAAACCTAAGGCCTCATCACCTCTATTGCTCTTTCCACGGCATCGAACATTGGCCTGTTACTGATCTGCTCTCCCACAGCCTCGTCCATCCAGTGCCTTGGCGTAAGGTTGCCAAGTGAATACATCCTCAGCACCTCATCTGCAAAGTCCTTACCGGTAATATAATCTTCAAGCTGGAACATTATAAGTCTGCCGTAGGGGTAGTTCGACAGGTAAAGTGGCGACTGGATCATATGTGAATAAATGGCAAGCAGGGGGATATCCTCCTCTCCAAATATATCTGCAAAATATTCATTCCAGATTCCGGTTGCGATATCTAATACAGCATTTTTGAGCTCCTCATCCGTTGCATCCGGATTGTCGTACATCCATTTCCAAACATTCATGTCAACAAGTGAAACACCCATCATCTCAAAGTTATTCCAAAAAAAGTCCAGAACATCCAGATGCTCTTTCATCGGGTCATTCTCCTCCAAACCAAGAAGTTCAAGATCCCTGGCCTGGAACATAAATGCAAGCGCTTCTGTAAAAGCAGTGTTCGGTATGCCATTCACAAAATAGTTATCAACCATATGCATGCTGATTGTCTGTTCAACATTATGTCCGAATTCGTGCACTGCTATATTGTAACCTTTGTAATCCATACCTTCACTTCCAATTCGTGTACGTAAATGAGAAGGCATTTCCTGCATAGGTGCTCCCCAGGCATGACCAGAGCCTCTTGCGGCATCGACATCAATTTTTGACCCGATGAATTCTGCCTTGTTCCTGTCAAATCCCAGGTCAACAAGTATCCTTGGCAAATCCCTTTTCATGGCCTCTGCATTCGGATAGCGTGACCTGGTGATTTTGTTAAGTTCTTCTTCTGAAATAGAGCTCCGTGCCTTAAATCCATCGTACCATAGATCATATGGTCTGAGTGGACGACCAAGTCTTTCGCTGATCAGCTTTGCAACATCGGCAAGCAATGGTGATGCCGCATATCCCCTGAAAAGAGCTTCCACATCAGCCTGGGGTATCTCCATGCCGAGTTCAAAACTGCGCTTGATGTAAGTGTCTGCCTCAGGATAATAAGGGTCCATATTTCTAAGTGCGTTAAAAATATTGTTCAGATGGGAGTATCTGACTGTCCCTTCGGGATCAGCCTCAATTACTTCACTGTCGGCACGGAGCTCATTTGAGAATGGATTCCAAATATACTTGTCACTGTTTATTACCTGGGATGGAATGTCCTGGTTGATTATTCGAAGCATCACATGATAAAGCATCTCTTGTTTCTCCTGTCCGCGTGGCTGACCATAATTGGATTTTATTTCATCTCTTATATTCCAGTGAGCCAGTAATTTCATATCCTTAGGGAAGAGAGTCTCATTATCATCGTTGACCAGTTGTCCGGCAAAAATATTGTATTCCGAAATATACATTCCTGCCTGACTGGATGCCTGGCTGTATTCCTGGAGCAAAACAGGAGGGACACGGGAGTTGTAATAATCACCCAACCTGGCATATCCCCACTGCCTGGCATCCCATTGTCCTCCATCGCTGTTCTTTTCATCAAGGGTATATAATGGGAAATTGAGTGTGATATAAAAGGCAATCTTATTATTAAAAAAATCATCTGTAACATGTGCTGAAGGACTATAGGCCCCAAACATGCGGTCTACCTGGTGCAGCGGTCCTACATCCTCATGAATGGAGCGGTTGATTTCCAGGGAGATACGGTTCATGTAGCCAAAAAGGTGTTCGAAGTTATGCGCAAGACGATCAAATACCAGGTCAAGTTCATCCTCGTCGGATACAAAATTATTGCGGCAAAATTCTTCGAATACATCTTTGTCCCCGTCAGTGACTCTCCAGAGAGACGCCACCTGTTTTACTCCCCGTGTTATTCTGTCGGCGTGAGATGAGCCGTGTTTGTCAATCAGATCAGTGATCACAGTTTCAATTAGGTTATCATCGATTGGACTCACAGCAATACTCTTTTCTTCATTATTGGCGCAGGCAGTAATAAAAAGTATTGTAAAAAAAAGAACAACATATTTTTCCATAACGTGAGGTTCATTGAATGATTAATTTTCAATAAAATTAAAATATTTCCCGACATAAACAGCATATTTGTTTCAATCAGGCTCTTTAAAAAAGACTATTTCGACAAATTTCAGTTTAAGGTATTTATCATTTCAGCTGCACATAATTGTGATGAACCAAAGGTGCGTGCCCCCATCATGATCAACATACCCTTCATTGGAGGTTTATTTGTATTTTCACAGTAAACTGCAATTTCTGTTTCAGAAATCGATCATATTCGATTTAGTAAGGGGAGAGGAGTTGGGTTAATCATTTTTTTGGTATAGAAGTAAAATATAGTTATATTGATGATTATGAAAAAAGATCTATATATAATAGCACCTGGAGATTCGATCAAATTAAGTGAACTGGATTCCAATTTCCTTGAGCCCGGTATTTCAAAGAAAGAGGGCAAAAAACTGATGAAAAGGAACAGGAAGGCGATCGCCGAATTGCAGGACAAATTCTACGCATACGGTCGCTATTCCCTGCTTCTGGTTTTCCAGGCACTGGATGCTGCTGGCAAAGACAGCACTGTAAAACATGTGTTGGGAAGGATAAGGCCGCAAGGAATCCAATTTGTCGATTTTCTGCCTCCTTCCAAAGAGGAACAGCAACATGACTATCTATGGAAGATTCACAAGCATATACCGGAACGGGGTATGATTAATGTATTCCACCGATCTTATTATGAAGATGTTACCGCTACCAGGGTGCATCCGGAATTTATCCTGGAGCAGAAGCTTCCGGGAATCGAAAGTGTGAAAGATATTACAACGAGCTTCTGGACACAAAGATACAGGCAGATCAATGATTTTGAGCAAATGGTTACTGAAAACGGGACCATCATACTCAAGTTTTTCCTGAATGTATCCGAAGCTGAACAAAGCAAGCGCTTTCTCAAGCGGTTAAGACGAGAAGACAAGCACTGGAAATTTTCTGAGAAGGATATTGAGGAGCAGAAACTGCGTCCGAAGTACCTTGATGCCTACGAAAAAGCCATTAACCATACAGTAACTGCTCATGCACCATGGCATATCATACCTGCTGACAGAAAATGGTTCATGCGTTATCTTGTAAGTGAAATCATCCTGGACAAAATGAAGAGCCTGGACCTTGTCTATCCTGACCTGTCGATCAGTGAAGAAAAAGACCTGGATGAGATAAAGAAATCACTAAAGGAAAAAATGCAGGGATGAGCATTTCCCCCGATCATAATTTCAAATATCTGATGAGGTTTTATTGTCGGTTCCTCAATAAATAGTCAACTCTTTTTAAATGATTTACAATGAGATATAATTGTGCATTAACAACCGATTGTGTAGTATTTAAGGGCAATGCTGCCGTATTGATTCGCAGAGGAAATCTGCCCTTCAAGGGATTCTACGCCCTTCCGGGAGGCTTCGTGGAAGATGGTGAAAAGGTCGAAGAGGCCTGTAAAAGAGAGGCATTGGAAGAGACCGGGCTTGAACTGGAGAACCTCAGGCTGATCGGGGCCTATGCAACCCCGGGAAGGGATCCCAGGGGCAGAACGGTCACTTTTGCTTTTCTTGCCGATGCGGACCTGGCTAAATTGAAAGCAGGAGACGATGCTGCGTCTGTTGAGCTCGTTGAAGATTGGGAAAAGGAGTCACTGGCTTTTGATCATATGACCATTCTGCAGGATGCAAAGATACTTTTAAGGTAGAGAAGCGGAAGGCATTTTAGTGAAAGCGTGGATCAAATCCCTTTAAATTTTGTACTTTTAATCATCTTTTCAAAATCTTTTACGGGGATTTGGCCGAAAAAAGTAGAACTGAGTGCAAGGAAGATAGTAGGCAGTAAAAGCTGATCGAAGTTTCAGTGGATAAATGGATGTAGGTAAAAACAAAAGTTGAAAGTGGGCAGATTTAGAGGGAATTTTTTGGGTAAGTAGATCTAAATTGAAAAGAAAGCAAAAGACGGTTACGAACTAACCGGAGATTTATGAACAATCTGATGTGACATGAAAAAGAAGGTTTCACTGGTTCTTTCGGGTGGAGGTGCCCGGGGATGGGCGCATATCGGCGTGATCGAGGAGCTGGAAAAGCGTGGGTACGAAATTGTTTCTGTAACTGGCACATCGATGGGAGCCGTCGTGGGCGCGGTATATGCGATGGGAAAGCTGAAGGAGTTTAAGGAGTGGCTCTACTCGCTGGATAAGATGAAGGTGTTCAAGCTGATGGATTTCACGCTGAGCAAACAGGGGCTGTTGAAAGGGGATAAGGTGCTGAACAGGATGAAGGAGTTTGTGGAGGATCGTAATATCGAGGATTTGAAGATTCCTTATGCTGCGGTGGCGGTCGATCTGTTGAACCAGCGGGAGGTGGTATTCAGGCAGGGGAGGGTGTATGATGCGATACGCGCCTCAATTGCTATCCCGGGTGTTTTAACTCCTGTAAAAACAAAGGATGGCCTGCTGGTCGATGGTGGGGTGATGGACAATATTCCGGTGAAGCATGTTGAAAGAACAGGCGATGAGTTGCTGGTGGCGGTGGATGTAAATGGTGGAAATCGCCTGGAAATGGTACAGGAGACAAAGGAGGAGAGGGAGGATCACCAGTTCTTTCTTCAACGACAGCTCAAGGGATTATATGAATACCTGGGAATTAAAAGCGAACCAAAGAGTGAAGAAAAGTTGGGATACGTGGATCTGATCAACAAAACGATAACGCTGATGACCCACCATATGGCACAACTGTCACTCGAGATTCACAAGCCCGATATCTTTATCGAGGTGTCGGGGGAATCCTGCGGAATCTTCGACTTCTACAAGGCCAGGGAGATGGTGGAACGGGGAAGAAAATCGGCTGAAAAGGTTTTGAAGGA
>CAYSMO010000011.1:25670-27899 GCA_964432125.1 uncultured Bacteroidaceae bacterium
AAAAAAACCATTACATTTACTTCAACTATTTTAACACAAGAAAAATTATGAATGTTCCAACAAATCTGAAGTATACAAAGGACCACGAATGGGTTCTGATTGAAGGAGATACAGCTACCATAGGAGTAACAGATTTTGCCCAGGGCGAGCTGGGTGATGTGGTCTTTGTTGAGATTGAAACGGAGGGTGAATCCCTGGGACAGGGCGATACCTTCGGAACCATTGAGGCTGTAAAAACAGTGTCGGACCTGTTCATGCCCGTTGGTGGTGAGGTTGTTGAGGTAAATGAAAAACTGGAGGATGATCCGGAGGTGGTGAACAAGGATCCTTATGGCGACGGCTGGCTGATCAAGATAAAGGTGAGCGATGCTGCTGAAGCGGAAGAGTTGATGTCGGCCGATGATTACAAGGCCCTCATAGGGTAGTTCGTAATCCGGGTACCCCGAGCCTCCCTGCACTTGAAGAGCTCATAGCATGCCTTCAGGAATCCATGCTGGGCAGTTTTCATGCCGGTAAATAATTACCCTGCCCAGAAAGCACTCAAGGTTGTATTTGGGGGGCCTCACAGGACTATTTTAACCCCGGCGGTGAACCACCTGCCGGGCATCACAACGCTACCTATGTCTCTATAGGCGGTGTTCAATACATTGGTGACATCAGCAAAGAGTGTGATTTTGTTCAGTCTGACCCCTGTCCGTAGATCGATGAGCCAGAAGGGGTTGTAGGGTGTGTCGTGGGGTGCTGACTGTGGTGTTTCGTAGTACAGGTAGGCGCCGTTCCGCTGCTGCCAGGTCGCTTTTCCGTCAAGAAAAAATTCCGCGTGCAGAGAGTTTTTCATGGACAGAAGACTCTCCGTGGGTAGAAAACTTTCCAGGGGCAACTTTAGTCCGAGGTCGAAAATCAACTTGTGTTTAAGATTATCGAGCGCATAATTGGAGATGTGTGTGTCGCTCGATTTGCTGAGTTCGACATAGCTGTAGGCTATTCTCAGGTGGCTGATCGCGCTGAAGCTGCGGGCTAGCGGGGCAGACAGTGAAGGCTGAGTATGCGGGGCAGTTTGGGTAGCCGAGGCTGACTGTAGATTCCGGATGAGCGTCACCGGGAGCAGATTCAGGCTCACCTCCCCACCGTAGGTGTCAAGATCGGTGAGGTTGCTGGTTCGCCAGATACTGTCCTTCCAGATCCAGTCGATCGTCTCCACCCCTTTCCTGTAAAAGAGCGCGAGGTCGGCCCTCAGCCAGGCTGCATCATATTTTAGTCCGGTTTCAAAGGTAACCGCCTTCTCTGGTAGCAGGTCGGGATTGCCCTGGTTTTGCGGACCCTCATAGTAGAGGTCGGTATAAGTGGGCAGCCGCATGGAGCGGTTGACGGAGGCGAAAGCGGTGAGCCCGTCACGCAGCAGGAAGGAGAGGTCGATGCCGGGGTAGAGTCCGGCCTGTAGAGATCGTTCCGGTTGCAGCGATTGCCCCGATCCCGGCGGTAGTCCCGGCTGCCCCGATCCCAACGGCCCGTTCGCCAGCGCATGCAGCAGCAGTCCGCCGTTAAGGTGCAGCCGGTTCAATTGTACATGGTGGTCGGCGGAGAGGCTGAGCAGGCTGCGGCTTTTGAACCGGTCGTAATAGTGGTTCTTTTCGCCCCTGATCTTCACAGGATCGATGAGCGGATCGCCCAACGTGGTGCTGTGAATCTGTTCGTTGCGCAGCCCAGCTTTCATCGTCGTGAATCCCACCGCACTGCTGATTTTCGCCCCGGCAGCCAGTCCGGTTACATCGGTCATATGGTAATTCTCATACACCGCCGGATCGCTCCTGAACAGCATGAAATGGTCGCGGTGCCGCCTCCAATAGGCATGACCGAAGATTCTGAAAGCGGGGTTCTGTGTTTCAACTTTCAGCGCGGTGAGCCAGCTGCCGGTCTCCTCGTACTGCTCAGGAAAACGGGGAGTATAGAAGGCATTGGCGCCAAACGCCTTTTGGTTCCATCCTACCATCAGACTGCTCTTCAGAAGTTCACTCTCGAGGGTCGAATAGAGGAAGAGGTTGGCCGACAGGTAATCGGTGTTCTCCATGTACCCGTCGCTGCTCGCCACCGATGCAGCAACCATGTTCCTGCTTTTTCCCGCGGGAAGGTGGATTGTGGCCGCAGCGTTCCGCTTATTGAACTGTCCGTACCCGCCCTCGGCCCGGATGGAGAGGGAGTCGGCAGGCCGCCTTTTGGCAGAAGAAATCA
>CAYSMO010000011.1:27909-29601 GCA_964432125.1 uncultured Bacteroidaceae bacterium
GGCCGGGTGACCAGGTTCACTGCGCCGCTGTAAGCGCTCAGCCCGTACTTCTTGGAAGCGGGACCTTTGAGGAGCTCCATTTGGTGGATCTGTGACAAATGAATAGGCAGGTCGAGGCTGAAATGGCCGGTTTGCGGGTTGCTCATGTCGATGCCATTGAGGAGCACGAGCGACTGGTCGAACGAGCCGCCCTGGATGCTGAGGTCTGACTGGACACCATGGACGCCCCGGGTGCGGATATCGATGCCGGGGTAGTAACCGAGCAAGGTAGCGATGGATCGCGACGAGACCGCCTCCAGCTGGTCGTGCCTGATGAGCTGAAGCTGGCGCAGGAGCGGGGAGTAGAGTTCAGCCTCCTGCTCGCCCACCGTCTCCACCTCTTCGAGTTCGAAGAACATTTTCGGTGAGAGGGTGTCGGTCTGGGCCAGTAAGGGTTGGAGCTGCAGCATGTTGTATGCCAGCGACAGGGTGGCGATGCGCACCACCCGGTGGAAGGTGCGCATGATGGCATATCCTTTATTGCTCCAGTGTTTAAAGACGATCGGCTCCATACGCGTGATTAATGGATGGACTTTTCCAGTGGGTTCAGCCGGAGGGCGCGGCAGGTTTGTTATTCTTTTAGGTCATTGATATCATCGTCTTTATCGGACCCTGAATCATAGGTTGAATGGAGTGGATTGGCATTGATCTCATCGTAGAAATTGCGGTTCCTGATGATATCGATGGCGAGGTAGAGGGCATTCCTGAATGATGTGTGGGAAGCTTCCCCCTTGCCAGCCAGCTCATAGGCCGTTCCGTGGGCTGGGCTTGTACGGACAACAGGGAGACCTGCGGTATAATTGACGCCTTCATCCCGGGAAATAGTTTTAAAAGGAATCAGCCCCTGGTCGTGATACATGGCCAATATACCGTCATATTTTATGTAAGCTCCAGAACCAAAGAAGCCATCGGCAGGGTATGGGCCAAACACAATCAAATTATCTCCTTGCACCTTCTCTATCGCTTGCTTAATCACCGTCTGCTCTTCATTTCCGATCAAACCGCTATCACCTGCATGAGGGTTGAGTCCTAGCACGGCAATTTTGGGTTTCGGTATGTTAAAGTCTTGGCGCAGCGAATCGGCCATCATCTTTACTTTGCGGATGATGCGCTCTTCGGATAGGGCTTGTGGTACGAGGGAAATCGGCAGGTGATTGGTAACCAAACCTACGCGCATTTCATCCGACACCATCATCATCAAATTTTCCTCTACATTAAAAGCTTTTGCGAGCATTTCAGTATGACCAATAAAGCCTTCTTTTACTTCGCGCAAGGTCGCTTTATCAACGGGGAGGGTTACGATAGCTTGGATTTCTTGATGTTGGGCATCGGCTATCGCGGCATCCAATGACGCTAATGCGGCTTCTGCTCCTGTACGCGAGGCTCTACCAATATCCACACGATCTACATTGGGTAGGCATTCGATGAGGTTGAGCTTGCGTAATTGGGCTTGGCTAGGGTTTTGGATGACATTATAGTTCAACCGATTCACCCGCAGCACCTTCCGATAGATATTGATGACACGAGATGAGCCATACACAATCGGGATAAATAATTCCTTCAGTTTTTGGTGCTGGAGTGCTTTGATGAGCAATTCTGGCCCAATTCCGTTGATGTCTCCAATCGTAATCCCAACTTTGATGCGTTTGCTTT
>CAYSMO010000012.1:0-29549 GCA_964432125.1 uncultured Bacteroidaceae bacterium
CGTTTAATTATCAACATTTTATACTCTATTGACAGGCTCTAATTAAATTGTATGATCGATGACTTCTTTCAACAAATATATAATATTCTAGTGTGATTTTGTAAACATTGTTATTTAAATAACAAAAAGCAACAAAAGAAAAGGGGCACTCTTTAAAAATACCCTGTCAGGGAATTGATTTGATGTGATTTACGCTCCTCAATAATTAATTTATACAAATTATAAATTACTTTTCATTCTTTATTTCCCTGAAAGCTCTTATCCATTGTGAAATAATTAACTTTGCACATTCACGCATGATTATGAAAGAAAAGGCAATAATACAGATTTGCATGGGCAGTTCATGCTTTAGCCGAGGTAACCGTCAAACATTAAAGGTAATCCAGCAGTACATGAAAGACCATCATCTGGAGGGAGATGTTGTGCTGAAAGGCAACCACTGTTTTGGAGATTGTAGCCGAGGACCTATTGTCAAGATCAATGATGTTATGTACGAAAATGTGAACTTCGAAAATATATTGGAACTACTGGAAAAAACCTTCAATTAACCGAAATCAGCATGGAGCCATTGGTAAGGATTGATAAAGAAAAATGTACTGCATGCTTTGCTTGTGTAAGGGCATGTCCCGTCAAGGCGATCAAGGTTGAGTCCGACCATCATAAGCCTACCATTATTCACGAACGTTGTATTGGCTGCGGAAATTGTCACAGTGCCTGTAGCTACGATGCTATTGTGATCAGGGATGGGAAGGAAGAGTTGAAAAAACTATTAAAAGATGAGGAGCCAATTGCAGCCCTGGTAGATCCAGCCATTGCAGGAGAATTTCCAGACATTACTGATTACAGGAAATTCGTGAGCATGATAAGAAAACTTGGATTTCATTATGTTTTGGAAGTGGCTTTTGGAGTTGAACTTGTTGCTCAAAAATATAAACAGCTGGTTCAAAGAAGCCGGGGGAAATACTATCTGTTTTCCAATTGTCCGGTATCGGTAATGTATGTTGAAAAATACAAACCTGAACTGATAAAAAACCTGGCACCTATTTTTCCGCCGGCATATGCATCAGCACGTACAGCCAGAAGAACTTATGGAGAAAATATCCGGCTGGCCTATATCACCCCACTGATTGCAAGCAAGGAAGAGGCAGTAAGATTGGCCGGCACAGAGCAGATAAACACTGTTCTTACCTTCATTGAACTTAGGGAACTGTTCAAAGAATACAAAGTTGATGAAAAAAACCTTGAATACAGTGAATTCAATGAACCCATCGGATATAAAGGATCTCTTTTTCCCCTTTCAAGCGGCATCCTTGAAGCAGCTGATATTGAGCAGAGGATTCTCAGTTCAAAAGTTATTACGGTTGAAGGCGACCTCCTATTTGATACTATTGAGGAATTTGAGAAGAATATCACCACCATTAAATCTCACTTTAATATCTTCTATAAAGAGTTCATTATGGGTCGGGGAACCTCTCCAGATGCGAAAAAATGGTTGCGCAGGAGTCAGCTCATCCAATACGTAAAAAAACGTTTAAAGACTTACGATGAGGCTGCGCACAAGAAGGTTATGGCCGGATATTCAGATATTGATCTTTCAAGAAGCTTTGTAAATGACGATCAGCGTCTTCCTTTGCCACCTGAAGAGGAGGTGCAGAAGATCCAGCAAGAGCTTCGAAAACACCATGACCATGAAAGGGGATGTGGTGCCTGCGGCTACAATTCCTGCTATGATTTTGCTTTAGCCATTGCCCAAAAGCTGGCCATTCCCGAAATGTGTAACTACTATGCTTCGAAAAATAACATGGATCATATTCAGTCCCTAAAGATCAGTAATGAAAAGCTGGCCCAGGCCCAGGTTGCCCTGAAAGAATCGGAAAAGATCGCACAAAGGGAAAAAGAGTCAGCAAGGGAAGCATCGCGAATCACGAAGACTATGTTGCAAAAATTACCTTCAGCGGTGGTGATACTTGATGAAACACTAAAAATTATTCAGGCCAACGAGAGCTTCATACAACTGCTCGGAGAAGAAGCAATAGAAATAAACGAAGTGATACCTGGCATGACCGGAGCTGATCTAAAGACACTGCTTGCATATAACATTCATAATCTGTTTACATATGTTCTTGCCAACAATGAAAACATCACCGACAGAGATATCGTCTTAAATGATAAGCAATACAGCATCTCTGTATTTGTGATAAGGAAAACAAAAATAGTCGGGGCAGTGATCAGGGATCTTTCTGCACCTGAGGTACAGAAAGAGGAGATTGTAAAACGACTTACCGATGTGGTGGACAAAAATCTTGGGCTTGTACAGCAAATTGGCTTTATACTGGGTGAAGGCGCTTCAGAAACAGAGCGAATGCTGAATTCAATTATCGAATCGTATAAAACCAGGAAATAAAAAAAGGCTGGATGAATAATAGCTTTTATATAGAGGTTGTTTGTGAACAAAGAAATTTCGGCAACGAAAGAATATGCGGAGATGTATTCCTGACCCGGAAAATAAGGGAGGAAGACCGCACAATTGCTGTTTTATCAGATGGCATGGGACACGGCGTTAAAGCCAATGTCCTTGCAACATTAACTGCAACGATGTCACTTAACTTTGCAGCGGAGCATAAACAGCCTGAAAAAATAGCCGAAATCATAATGAATACACTGCCTGTTTGCAGTGAACGCCATATGAGTTATTCAACATTCACAGTTATTGACATAGAGGCCAGCGGACAGATCACCATTCTGGAATATGACAATCCCCAGACGATCATTCTCAGAAACTCCAAGAATTTTGATCCGGGGTGGCAGCAAACGATTATGCAGAGCGATAAAAACCAGGGGAAAGAGATCCGGACATGCCGGTTTAAGCCAAAAAAAGAGGATAGGATTCTGTTTTTTTCCGATGGTATTACTCAAAGTGGATTAGGAACGGAAAAATATCCTTTAGGATGGGGTTACAATAACCTGATCAGTTACTGCGAGAATCTGGTGAAGAACGCTCCCCTTATTTCGGCTGCCAAACTTGCCGAAAAAATTGTCAATATGGCTTATCGCAACGACAGTTATAAATCCAAGGATGACACCAGCTGTGCCAGCATCTATTTCAGGGAACCCAGAAAACTGTTGATCTCAACGGGCCCTCCCTATGAAGAAGATAATGACAAGTTATTGGGACAAGCAGTTAAAGAATTCAATGGTAAGAAGATCGTCTGCGGAGCCACAACAGCAGATGTAATTGCAAGGGAACTCGGTGTAAATATTGAAGACAGTCTTGATTTTACCGATCCTGAACTTCCCCCTGTTTCATCCATGCCGGGAATTGATCTCGTAACCGAAGGAATACTCACCATTACCAAGGTTACCAGGATTTTGAAGGATTATACACCTTCATACGATTTGGGGAATGGTCCTGCCGACAGAATCATAAAAATGGTTCGGGAAAGTGATGAGATAGAGATTATTATTGGAACCAGAATAAATATAGCGCACCAGGATCCTAACCTTCCTGTCGACCTTGAGATCAGAAGAACTGTAGTTAAGCGAATGGCTCGACTGCTTGAGGAAAAATTCCTGAAGGAGGTTCATATCAGGTATATATAAGAACGAATAATACTTATATGATTGGATCACCGTGGATTGTGGCACACTTATTGTCAATATACCTAATGCACTAGCAATATTGTTAAACTGACAGGTTGTCTGTTGAAACCAGGAGCGAAGAATGAAAAGTGATTTTAACAAAGGATTTGAAAGCCTTTTTTTACCGATTGATGATGAAACAGAATATATTCCACTGCTCGCTGATGATGAAGATGAATTAGATGAGAAAATGAATGTGCCTGATGTATTACCGGTACTTCCGCTTCGTAATACCGTGCTCTTCCCAGGGGTAGTCATCCCAATCACCGTCGGAAGAGATAAATCAGTGAAACTTATTCAGGATGTATATAAAAAAAACAAGACCCTCGGAGCCGTCTCCCAAATAGATCCCAACATAGAAGAGCCAAAACTCAACGACCTGCACAAGGTTGGCACTGTTGCACAGATACTCAAGATCCTGGAGATGCCAGATGGCTCCACATCAGTTATTATTCAAGGAAAAAAAAGGTTTAAAGTAGAGGATCTTCTCACAATTAAACCATACCATATTGCGCGGATTTCTCCCCTGGAAGATTCAGTTGAAGAGCCCCGTGATGAAGCGAATGCCGTAGCAGCGACACTAAAGGACCTCGCAATCAAAATCATTAAACTTTCATCCAACATACCTGCAGAAGCATCTTTTGCTGTTAAAAACATTGAAAGTCCATCTTTCCTCATCAATTTCCTTGCTTCAAACAGTGAATTGAATATCGAAGAGAAGCAAAAGCTACTGGAAATGAACAACGTGGTAAAGCGCGGCCTCTATCTGCTGGAGCATCTATCCAAAGAAGTTCAGATCCTTGAGCTGAAAAGTGATATCCAATCTAAGGTAAAAACAGATCTCGACCAACAACAGAGAGAGTTCCTACTTCATCAGCAAATGAAAACCATCCAGGATGAGTTGGGAGGTAATCCGCTCGACCAGGAGATAGCAGAATTCAGAAAAAAAGCAAAATCAAAAAAATGGTCTGAAAGTGTAGGAAAGGAGTTTTTCAAAGAGCTTGATAAATTGCAAAGGCTCAACCCTGCCAGTGGTGAATACTCCGTGCAAATAAACTATGTTCAGACCATGCTCGAACTTCCCTGGAATGAATTTACCAAAGATAATTTCAACCTGAAAAGAGCTTCCAGAATACTTGAAAAAGACCATTTTGGACTTGATCAGGTAAAGGAGAGGATATTGGAGCATTTAGCCGTATTGAAGTTGAAAGGTGACATGAAATCACCAATTCTTTGCCTTGTCGGACCTCCGGGTGTCGGGAAAACATCCCTCGGAAAATCAGTTGGAGAGGCCCTGGGAAGAAAATACATCAGAATGTCGCTTGGAGGATTGCATGATGAGGCAGAGATACGCGGACATAGAAAGACCTATATCGGTGCCATGCCCGGCAGGATCATTCAGAACCTTAAGAAAGCAAAATCAGCTAATCCGGTATTTGTCCTTGATGAAATTGACAAAATCGGCCGCGATGCACATGGAGATCCGGCTTCAGCCCTGTTAGAAGTGCTCGACCCTGAACAGAATTCTACTTTTCATGACAATTTCCTTGAAGTTGACTTCGACCTTTCGAAGGTGATGTTTATAGCTACCGCCAATACGACAGCAGGTATACATCCAGCCCTGCTCGACAGAATGGAAATCATTGATGTATCGGGATACATCATCGAAGAGAAAGTAGAGATTGCCAGAAGACACCTCATTCCCAAACAACTTAACAACCATGGACTAAAAAAGTCCCAGGTATTCTTTCCGAAAAAGACAATTGAAATAATAATCGAACACTACACGAGGGAATCCGGAGTAAGGCAACTAGACAAACAAATTGCAAAGGCACTGAGAGTCACAGCAAAACAGCTTGCTTTTGACGAACAGGTTGAAAGAAAACTCACACCACAAAAAATAACCAATACCCTTGGCAAACCAAAATATACGAAGGAAAAATACGAAGACAATAATTTTGCCGGTGTGGTTACAGGACTGGCATGGACAGCCTCAGGTGGTGAAATACTTTACGTCGAAACATCTATAAGCAAAGGTGAGGGCAAGTTGACACTAACAGGTAACCTCGGAGATGTGATGAAAGAGTCGGCTGTTATTGCACTTGAATTTCTCAAATCCCATGCTGGTGCACTGGATCTCGATCCCGGCCTCTTTTCCCGATGGAATATCCACATCCATGTTCCAGAAGGTGCAATACCAAAAGATGGACCCTCTGCAGGAATCACCATGGCAACCTCAATTGCTTCGGCATTCACGCAACGAAAAGTGCGTAGTCAGCTCGCAATGACAGGGGAGATTACCTTAAGGGGAAAAGTACTGCCTGTGGGGGGAATTAAGGAAAAAATACTTGCCGCAAGAAGGGCTGGCATAAAAAATATAATCATTTCTCAGGAGAATTTAAAAGATGTTGAGGATATAAAGGAGATTTATAGACAGGGACTAAATTTTGAATACGTGCAAGGTATATATGAAGTACTGGAACGCGCTCTATTAAAAGAAAAGATAAAAAATCCCCAACAGATTGTGTAAACTCAACTGAAACCAGTTTAAAAAAAGCCGGTGGAGTTTTCCTGCCAGCTTTCTTTGTTTTGCTTTTTAACTGTTAACAAATCAAAAGTTTTGATGTTTGAATTACTCCGTTGGCTTTGATCTTCACAAAATATACACCACAGGGTAACCCTTTTGCCTCTAGCTCGGAAATTTCGAAAGCCTTGCTGCCTTCAGACCGATATTTGTATACCGGCATTCCATCAAGGTTGTAAACTTCAATCATGGGATTAAGATTGTGTTTATAGCGTGTAAAGAGATTTCGCAATAAAAGTAAAAGGTTGACCTGCCATTTAAAAACCTTTAGGGACTTATTGTATAAAGCAATATGATTTCTTGATGAAGAGGGTGTCTGCCTGTATGAACCCCCTATCAAAAAAGAAAAATATTATACTCACCGATCATTAAATACAGTGCATTCAAGATTATATGCGATCATCAAGCAGCTTCATATTCTTCGCTGGTATCTGGACCTTGTACTCACAGCCGTTGTGCTCCAGATAACATATATTCGCACGCCTGTCGACCCGGGAGAGATGGTTGATATTAATAATAAAAGATCTGCTTACACGAATAAAGCTACTGCTGTCAAACAATTTTTCAATATTCCCCAACCTTAAGGTGCTGGTTTCAGTTTTTCCCGATGTTAGTTTGATCTGGCAATAGTTGCCATCTGCTTCGATGAAGATAACATCTGACGGATCTGCTAAAAAATATCCGGTTCGGGTATTCAACCTGATTCTTTCAGGCCTTGATCGCTTCAGAAGGTCTATAAGAAGTGCATAGTCAGACGTTTCATTCCTTCTCAAATACTCAGAATACCTATCAATGGCGGCAATCAATTCAAATTTCTCAATTGGCTTTATCAGGTAATCGAATGCAGCATTTTTTATGGCCCGTAAAGCATAGTCTTCAAATGCTGATACAAAAATAATTCCAGGAACAAGGTTATGCTTTTTCAACTCTTCAATATAGGCAAAACCATCCTTACCGGGCATCTGAACATCTAAAAGCACAAGGTCAGGCTTTTGCTCAACAGTGAACCTGATGGCCTCCTCAACATTTGATGCTTTTCCCACAACTTCAATTCCGGTATAATCCCTAAGGAATGCCGCCATCAAATTTCTGGCTTCCTGCTGATCATCTATAATCAATAATCTGATCATTATCCGTCCATGGCTTTAGAAGGTTAATACAATCTATAACTGAAACGTTAACACCGGTTATTGCGTTTCAAGTACAAATATCTTTAAAAAAAGATTAATTTTAGACCTCTTAACCCTATAAAATCATAAAGTAATGAACAAAACGGCAATATTTCCGGGATCATTTGATCCATTCACTGTAGGACACGAATCCATCGTTAGAAGATCAAAAGATCTTTTCGACAAAATCATAGTTGCTGTAGGAGTACATTCAGGGAAAAAGCCACTTTTACCTATTGAATCAAGAGTTGCAATGATCAATGAAATATTTAAGAATGACGATAAAATATCATGTGATTTCTTTGAAGGTCTTACCGTTGATTTTTGCAAAAAGGTAAATGCTAAATATATGTTGCGTGGAATACGCACTGCAGCTGATTTCGAATATGAACGAGCCATTGCTCAAATCAATAAAAGAATGCTCAGGGAGGTGGAGTCTGTCTTCCTGCTCACCAGCCCGGAACATACTCCGATTAACTCGACCATTATTCGCGATATTATTCGTAATGGTGGAGATGCGGCACAATTCTTGCCCGAAGGTATCGATATAAAAAAGTACCTATAGCATGAAACTAACGGCTGGATGTGCATTATTGTTGCTCCTTA
The DNA here is from genome assembly GCA_964432125.1 of uncultured Bacteroidaceae bacterium. GTDB lineage: Bacteria > Bacteroidota > Bacteroidia > Bacteroidales > M55B112. The sequence goes on from CAYSMO010000012.1 coordinate 7,999, forward strand.
TTGTGAACGAAGGAATTTGTCAGGAGGCTGAGCTTAAAGGATATGCAGAACAGTTTTCCGGAGAGACCCTGGTTATCCGGAAGATTACCAATCCGATTTCCGGAGTTTCCAAAGTCGTTGATACATTAAGAGTAGAAGACAATGGATCATTCTGGCAACGAATCCAAATCGATAAAGCGGGATGGGTGTTCATCAATACCGGAATCTACCGTGTTACAATGTTGCTGCGTCCCGGTCTTGGTTATGAGATTTTTTTGCCTCCCAGGACGGAAAAAAGTGAGTCAGACATCAGAAATCCGTTTTTTAAGCCTGTTTTTCTCCATATGCGTATTAAAAGCGAATACCCATTGAATGAGGGCAGTATTACCATGCAGGACAATGACATCAATACCAGAATTTTTAAGTTTGATTCCTTAGTAGCAGCAAGTAATTATCAAATGGTTGAGGAAATGAGAAATCACAAGGCCATTGATCCGGATTCTATTATCAGATATATCGAACAACATTTTAAACATGAAGATGACCGGTATTTTAATGATTACAGAAAATACCGGTATGGACTTCTAAGAATTAATAGCCGCGATGTGGGTCTTCAATACATTTATGAGAATTACCTGGAGACAGATATTTCGCAGATAGGGAATCCGGCATGGTATGAACTCTTTAGCGAAATGTATAGCGAATTTTTGTTTTACTATTCACGCACAAAAGAAGGGGAAAGTATACAATACCTCGTGAATAGAAAGCAAGATTTACATGCTTTAAAGGACACTTTAATGAAACACCCTGCAGTGCCCGACAGAAGTCTCGCAGAACTGATCATAATCAAGGAAATATTCGACAACTACACTACAGATTACTTTTATCGGGAAGCACTGTTGATCTTACTTGACAGTATCATCGCCAATCCGGAAACTGAAGATCATGCACAATATGCTAAGGAGGTTAAAGAATACATCACCCGATTAAATATTGGCCAGTCTCCACCGGCTTTTAGATTGCTGAACAAGGAGAACGCTTATATAACTTTAGATGATTTTAGCGGTAAATATGTTTATCTGAACTTTTGCACTCCCGACAATTATAGCTGTCTTAAAGAATTTCCCTTTATAAAAGCTTTGCATGATGCACATAAAAATTATTTGACAATTGTGACAATCATGGTTACCGAAGAGATCGAAAACATGACTGATTTCATGAAAAAAAACAGATACGATTGGCCCGCCCTTTTCTATGGAAATGACGAACAGATTTTACAGGATTATAAAGTCAGGGCATTCCCAACCTGCTACTTGATTGGCCCCAACGGAAAACTATTACAATCACCAGCGACCCTGGCCACTGAAGGCCTGGAACAACAACTTTTTAATATCATGAGGGCTAAAGGAGATCTCTGACGTAAAGCACGTCCAGTACACTGGGATATGTATTTTTTCTAATAAAATCTGTTCTTCCCGGTTCAACCCACCGTATCTCAGAAATACTTTCAGCTGTCTCCGGAACAGGATCTGCAGTTCCCGTATACAGCATCTCGTACCATTTAGTCTTCTTCAGTAGCATATCTTCAGTAACCTGGTAGGTATGATAGGTGGATAAAACCGGCTTTATAATCTGTAATTCCATCAATCCGGTCTCTTCCGACACTTCCCGTATTGCAGCTTGTTCAGTGGTTTCTCCTTTCTCGAGCTTTCCTTTGGGAAGATCCCACAACCCACTCCTCTTCATTACCAAAAACTGCCCATCAGGACGCATAACCAAACCACCGGCCGCTTCAATGTAATCAAAGCAAGATTTAAACTCTTCAAACAACGTTAATATGTCATTGTGGAAAATAAAAAGCTTGTTGATCCTGGATAGCTCATTGAACACATGGACAAGCTCTGTTAATTCCTGAAGATTATTATATTTATAGAATAATCCGTTATTTCTTCCAAAAGTCTTTGAAAAATTATCTCCAAAATAAACGGTTCTATCCTTAAAAAAAACTTTATACATTTGCCATTGATGAAAACAACCAGAAGAATCGCTGAATCTTTGCTGCAAAGTAAAGCAATATTATTAGAACCTGCAAGTTCCTTCACATGGGCTTCAGGCTGGAAATCCCCGATATACTGCGATAATCGCAAAACATTATCCTTCCCCGAAATACGTTCACAAATTAGAGATGCTTACATTGAATGTATCCATGAAAATTTCGGGTTTCCTGATGTAATAGCTGGTGTTGCAACCGGTGCAATAGCCCAGGGAGCATTGGTTGCAGAAGCAATGAAACTTCCTTTTATCTATATCAGAAGCAGTGCAAAAGAGCACGGAACCCAAAGCCTGATAGAGGGCAGTTACTCCCCTGGTCAAAAAGTAATCGTAATAGAGGACCTCATCTCAACAGGAGGGAGTTCAATAAAGGCTATAGCAGCACTAAGGGAGGCCGGATGTGAGGTAACAGGCATGGTGGCAACATTTACTTACGGATTTGAGGTTTCGGAAGAAGCCTTTGCAAAAAATAATCTGAAAGTAAAAACGCTTACGGATTACGAAACCATGCTTAAGCAGGCGGTTGATAGTGGATATATAGAACTGGATCAGTTGCCGGAACTGCAGAAATGGCGACTTGATCCTGAAGCTTGGACAGCCAGCCATGGCGAACCATCTGGCCAATAAAAAAGTAATAGTTATGAAAATTGAAAGTAAAACAGGTAAGGCAGCCTACCCTGCCTCCCGGATATATGGCTTTATTGCAAATTTTAGAAACTTTGATAATTTTATTCCTACCGACAAGGTGTCTGACTGGCAGGCAGATACAGATCATTGTAGTTTCCGGGTCGATATGTTGGGTAAGGTTCGTCTTACAATAGACGAAAAGGAGGAGGGAAAGCTTATAAAAATTATAAGTGATCCGGAAGTATCACAATACAACTTTAACTTATGGATTCAGTTTAAAGAGATAGCTGGAAACGATACCAGAATTAAAGTAACCATAGAACCACTCGTCAATCAGGTTTTGAAGGCAATGGTTAAATCGCCTTTAAAAGGTTTTGTTGATTCACTCATTAACGAAATAGAAAAATTCGAATTCCCTGATCAGTAATGCATTCTTATTTCATGAAATCCGAAAGTGAAAAGCCTGCCCCCTCTTTCTACGATCAATTCTCCGGTTTCACTGACCCCTTTAATTAACCCCTTAAACTCTGAATCGCCGGCCTTGAACAATGACTCCTTATTCAACCTATATTGTAGATCAAGATAATCGCTGTCGATTTTCTTCATATCTCCCTTCCTGAGCTGTTCATACCTCTTTTCCAGTTGCTCCACCAACTCCTTACGAATCTCATCATTGTCATACGTTCGACCATGCTCGCTTATCATTCCAACAGCCGGAAACGGAAACACAGGAAAATCCTGCTGGTTAATATTTAGCCCGATACCAACGATGCTCTGCTTAATCTTTCTACCCTGCCAACTGTTCTCAATTAGAACCCCCGCAATCTTCCCTGAATTACTAATTATATCATTAGGCCATTTGATCCGGCAAGGAATTGAATGGCTCTCAAGGAGATCCGAAATAGCTAATGATACAGCTTTTGACAGTTGAAATTGTTGATTTACTGACAAAAATGCAGGAAAAACCACCCAGCTCATTAACAGGTTCTTACCCGGAGCACTTACCCATTTACGCCCAGCTTGCCCTCGACCATCATGTTGAAAATGAGCTGATACAAAGAATTCTCCGAGTACAGATCCAGATGCGCTCAACCGCGCTGCCTCCCCATTCGTGGAGTCAAGTGCTGCATATGATATTATATTTCTCACCATGGTATAGTTTTTGAACAATAAGATTACTATAAACTTAATTGTCAAATTTAGGTTTATAAAATAACATATAACTTTGTAGTTTCTTTAAAAGAAAAGAATATAAATTGATCACACAATCTGAATGACAGAAAATAACGACATTAATTCTCGTGGGAAACTGGATCTGATTCTTGAAGCTCTGATAGAAAAAAAAGCGAAAGATATTGTTACAATCAACCTTGAAAAAGCTGGAAATGCCATTTGTGATCATTTCGTAATTTGCCATGGCGATTCAACTACACAAGTCGATGCCCTTTGCGGCTCAGTCAGCCGGAGAGTAAAAGAAAAACTTCACATTGGAGCGCATCATATAGAAGGAACTAATAACGCATTGTGGATTCTAATGGATTATTACGATATTGTGGTACATATCTTTTTAAACGAAAAGCGAACTTTCTATAACCTTGAAGAGTTATGGTCAGACGGAGAGATTAAAAAAATAGAAGATGTCAAGTAACTATAAAAAAATGGCAGAAAAATCGAAGAATATGCCCGGGCAAAAGGGCGGACCAAATAAACCTGATAACAAACCTAAATTCAATACTTACTGGATCATAGGTATCGTATTGCTGGCGCTAATAGGGATGCAATTCCTTAGCAATCCCAGCCCAATGTCGGAAATTGATTCCAATCAGTTCTTTGAGATGTTGAAATCGGGAGATGTTGATAAGATCGTTATTGTTAACAAAGAAAAAGTTGAAATATATATTAAGCCTGAACGATTATCAGATGCAAAATATTCTGAAGTCAACGAAAAGCGCAGCAATTCAATGCTGGGGCAATCGTTGCCGCAGTATTACTTCACCATTGTCTTTCCTGATGTGTTCGGACAAGAGCTGAACACGGTACTGAACGAAATGCCTCCTGATGATAGGCCTGAGTATACAACCGTAACCAGAAAAAATGTCCTTGGGGATATGCTCCTTTGGATACTTCCCTTTCTGCTTATTTTGGGGATATGGATATATATGCTGCGTCGTATGAGCGGAGGTCCGGGAGGTGGAGGACCAGGAGGCGCCAGCAATATATTTAACGTTGGGAAATCACGTGCCCAGATCTTTGATAAGGATACCCATGTGAAAATCGACTTCTCGGATGTTGCCGGACTGGAAGAGGCAAAGGTGGAGATCAGGGAAATTGTCGAATTTCTTAAAAACCCTGGCAAATATACCAACCTGGGTGGTAAAATCCCAAAGGGTGCACTTCTGGTGGGGCCTCCGGGGACAGGAAAGACCTTGCTCGCTAAAGCGGTTGCCGGCGAAGCCAATGTTCCCTTTTTCTCCATGTCGGGATCCGACTTTGTCGAAATGTTCGTCGGTGTAGGTGCCTCCAGGGTAAGGGATCTCTTCAAACAAGCCAAAGAAAAAGCCCCCTGTATTGTTTTCATCGATGAAATTGATGCAGTTGGACGGGCCAGGGGCCGTAATCCAAACTTCGGATCAAACGATGAAAGGGAAAATACACTGAATCAGCTACTCACCGAAATGGATGGTTTCAGTTCCGATACCGGTGTAATTATTTTGGCTGCCACAAACCGTGCTGATATGCTGGATAAAGCATTGTTGCGCGCCGGCAGGTTTGATCGACAAATTCATGTAGAACTTCCCGATCTCCATGAACGGAAGGCTATCTTTAATGTACATATTAAGCCCCTGAAACTTGGCAAAGAGGTAAACCTGGATTTCCTGGCCAAACAGACCCCCGGCTTCTCTGGTGCTGATATTGCCAATGTATGCAATGAAGCAGCCCTTATCGCAGCAAGGTATGATAAAAAGGCCGTGGAAAAACAGGATTTTCTTGATGCCGTCGACAGGATTATCGGAGGACTCGAAAAGAAAAATAAGATTATTAAAAAAGATGAGAAGAGAACCATCGCTTTCCATGAAGCAGGACATGCTACTGTAAGCTGGTTGCTGGAACATGCAAACCCTCTCGTGAAAGTAACAATCATTCCTCGTGGAAGGGCTCTCGGTGCTGCCTGGTATCTGCCTGAAGAAAGACAGATTACAACAACTGAACAGATGCTGGATGAAATGTGCGCCACACTTGGCGGTCGTGCGGCCGAAGAACTGATATTCAAAAGAATATCTACTGGCGCTCTTAATGACCTGGAAAGAATTACAAAACAGGCCTATGCCATGATATCCTACTTCGGCATGAGTATGAAAATAGGTAACTTAAGTTATTTTGACTCATCAGGCTCTTCAGATTACTCCTTCAATAAACCCTATAGCGAGAAAACTGCAGAATTAATTGATGATGAAGTAAAGAAAATTATTGATGAACAATATAAGCGGGCAATAGAAATCCTAAGTAAAAACAGGCCCAAGCTGGAAATGCTTGCCGAAAAATTACTGGAGAGCGAAGTGATTTTTAGTGATGACCTTGAGGAGATATTTGGTAAGAGACCCTGGAAAACTGAGGAGGAGGAGGAGAAACAAAAATCCGTTGAAAAAGCTCGGGAGAAGAAAAAAAAGATTGAGGAATTGCCCGAGGACAAAAAGGATAAAACGGATGAAACTGAGAAAACTGAAAAATCTAACTTGAATAGCAAGAAAGAAAAATCTGAAAAAAAAGAGAAAGAAGATAAATCATCCGGGGATGACAAGTGATAAAGTAATGGTATATTCAACCAACAAGCTTTTTGAAGCGGAAATGATCAAGCAGTTTTTGTATGACCATGACATACAAGCTTTTATCCTAAATAAAATGGACTCTGCCTACCTCTTTGGAGATATAGAAATACTTGTCTCAAGAGACGATGTAATCAAATCAAAAAGAGTAATTGAGGACTTTCTGAAGCAATGAGAAACCTGCTTGTTAGAACAATATCCGGAATCGTCCTTGTTCTGATCATCTTCGGGTCAATCTTGCTTTCAGAGTATTCCATGCTTGCCCTGATTATGGTTATCTATTCGTTGGGACTCTACGAATTCAAATCTATGTTTTCCCCGAAGCGCCAATCCCTGGCTCTCCTCTTTATGATTGCTGGACTGGTTTTTCTGTCACTCGCTTACCTGATATTTTCCAAAGGAATTGAAAACGGGGCTCTCGTTTTTGCTGCTACTATTTATATTGTTCTATTAACCCTGTTATTCCTGTTTTCAAATAGTATATTAACCACACATACCAGACAGATGTTGTTTGCCTTTTTTTGGCTGTCCGGTACACTTCTCTTTTTCATGGCCCACGGCTGGACCAACAATAAGGAACTTTATGATCCACTCTATATGGTCATATTGATTTCTATGATCTGGGTTTACGATATAGGGGCTTTTGTATTTGGATCGCTGCTGGGGCGCACGCCCCTGGCTCCCCTGACCTCACCAGGGAAAACAGTGGAAGGATTTATCAGTGGCGTTATTATAAATGCAGTAGCAGGATACATTGCTTTCAGAATTACCGGAGATCTCTCAATCGGCCAATGGATTCTTATAAGTGTTGTTATCAGTATAGGTGGAACAGCGGGCGATCTTTTTGAAAGCAAACTTAAACGCGAAGCGGGCGTAAAAGACTCAGGACAAATCATACCTGGACATGGAGGAATCCTCGACCGGTTTGATTCTCTCCTTTTCAGCGCACCGCTTTTCCTGATTACCATGGAAATATTCAAGTTATTATGATAAGAATTCACAGGGAAGGAATAGGAACCATAAATATTGCTGCACTAATAGCAGGAGTATTGGTAGTTGTTGCAAGCTACGTTCTGCATCTGCTTATTTTTATTGCTACCCTGGTTCTTATTACGACAACCATGGTTCTTGTCTTTAGATTTTTCAGGGTTCCAAAACGCAATTTCCTTACAGATGATGGCATCGTTGTAGCGCCTGCCGACGGAAAAATAGTAGCTGTCGAACAGGTTGAAGAAACTGAATATTTTAATGGACCGAGAACCCTGATCTCCATATTCATGAGTATATATAACGTACATATGAACTGGTTTCCAATAGCTGGCACAATCTCTTATTTCAAATACCATCCGGGAAAATACCTTGTCGCAAGGCATCCAAAATCTTCCGAACTTAACGAACGTACTACTGTAGTAATCAAAAACGACCTGCAACAGGAGATTCTTGTCCGACAAATTGCAGGTTTTATCGCCAGACGCATTATTTGCTATGCTAATCCTGGGAGAAAGGTATTGCAGTCGGAAGAGATGGGATTCATTAAATTTGGTTCCAGGCTTGATATTTATCTCCCCCCTGATGCGGAAATATCTGTAAAATTAAAGGATAAAACCACCGGTGGAGTTACCCCTTTAGCACAATTAAAATAATAAAATACCTAAATATCTTTTTTTAACAGTCCTTTAACAGGATTGTTGCAATCTGTGCTGTATATTGCGATCAAATAATTACTTAATTTAAAATTAAAATCATGAAAAAATTAGTAGCAGTAATAGCAATCGTAGCATTTTTAGGAGGAATGAGTGCGCCCATCATTGCAAATGACAATGTTTCAATGACAGTGATTGAGCTGGCGGATAAAGATCCAAAAAAGGCAGATAAAAAGAGTGATAAAAAAGCAGCCGATTGTGCAACAAAAGAATCAGGTGATAAAAAGGCAGGTGATTGTACAGCTGCAAAGAAAAGTCCATGTGAAAAGACATGTGGAGATAAAAAATAAAGTCTTACATAAGATTAGTTAGATCCGTTACAGTCAGATTGTGAGTTTTAAAGCTGTCATGCAAATGCATGGCAGCTTTTTTTATTCAATTCCACCACTAAACTGCCCAATCCTTTATATCTTTGTTGAAATTATTATGGATAAAATGCAAGACTATAAAACACTTCAAGTATCTAAAAATGTTACCTGGACAGGAGTACTGGATCACGATATCATCACTTTCGATATTGTGATGGAAACCAAAAATGGAACAACATATAACTCCTATTTTATTAATGCTGATAAGAAAACGCTGGTGGATACTGTAAAGGAGGAATTTTCCGGCACCTACCTTGAAAAAATTAAATCTTTAACAGATCCATCTGATATTGAATATATTATTTGTACCCACACGGAACCTGACCATTCCGGAGCACTGAAACATATTCTTGAAATAGCTCCTAACGCAACAATAGTAGGAAGTGGACAGGCAATCAATTATCTGACCGAGATGATGGGCATTCCATTCAAGTGGAAAAAGGTAAAAGATGGTGATACACTTGATCTGGGAAATATGATGATTAGAATTATTGGTGCCCCAAATCTCCACTGGCCCGATACGATTTATGCCTATCTTGAAGAAGAGAAGTTGCTTTTTACCTGTGACTCTTTCGGAGCACATTTTGCAGATGAAAGAATGTTCGATGACCTTGTTGAAGATTACGCAGAAACATTTGATTATTACTTTGACGTAATCCTGAAGCCCTACAGTAAATTCATGCTGAAAGCAATTCAGAAAATTGAAGGACTGGATATTGAATGTATCTGTCCGGGCCATGGACCGATTCTGAGGAATACCTGGAAAACAGCCGTTGAAAAATCCAGGATATTCGCTTCTGAATACCTGGAGAATACCAAGAAACAAAACCGGGTCCTGATAGCCTTCATCTCAGCTTACGGGTACACACGTGAGATGGCCGCGAAAATATCTGAAGGACTTAGGGCGAGTGGTGATTTTGACATTGACATGGTGGATATAGAAAATATGATGCTGGGTGACCTGGAAGAGAAAATGGTATGTGCAGATGCACTTCTTCTCGGATCTCCAACGATCAATCAGAACACCCTGTTACCTGTTTACAAACTCTTTTCCGTAATAAACCCTATCCGCGACAAGGCGAAACCAGCAGCTGTTTTTGGCTCTTACGGCTGGAGTGGTGAAGCAGTGAAGATCATTGAAGATCATCTTGTAAATCTTAAACTGAATGTCAAAAACGGACTCGCCTCCAAGTTTTACCCTACAGGCGAAAAGGCTGATGAACTGGTAGAATTTGGACGGAAATTCGGAGAGATGATCAGCAGGGAAAACTGATTATCCTGCTTCATCTCTTACCTCCTGGTTTCAATAAAGATCATTGTTGCTCTATTAATGACCAAAAAAAATTATTCAACTATTACTGCTTTATAAACTTTTTCATAAACTCACCTTCATCCGTTATTCCCCGGATCATATATACACCGTATTTGTAGTTCTCAATGGATAGTTCAATCCTCTCCTGATCTGGTTCCATAACATGGATAACTCTTCCGGTGATGTCCGCAATAACCAATCGCCGTATCGCAAATCTACTGTCAATAAACAGTCTCTCCACTACCGGGTTGGGATAGATATCCACAGAATTGCTGATATTGGAAGAAGAGGTGCTTGTCAATAAGCCCAGGTCAGAAATAGCTGATTGATATACCTCCTTGCTATTGCTGTTCTGAACAAATACCACCAGGTTGGATCGAGTAAACAAAGCTGAGTTACTTAGATCTAAGGACACAACCTCCGTAATCTGCTTTCCGATGGTAAAATCATCGGTGGGAAGAATCACTCCCGCAGGATCCGGTAGAAATTTTCTCAGAACATGATAATAACGGGAACCATCTACCTCCACACTATCCTTAACTACCGCCGCAAATAACAACAGGCTTTCACCAGATAAATCTTCCCTTGCCGTAATGGTTACTTCTGCATTGGTATGCGATACACTCATGTCGATAGAAATATTTGGATCCTTTAATGATTCAACATTAACCTCTTTCCTGAAAAGATCAATTGTGCCCGCATCAAGGTAAGAATGAATTACACCATTGGATATCACTTCAGGCAGCGAAGTTACCCCGTAATAAAAAACCCTCCCGGAAGGTCCCTCCTTATAATCGGAGAAAAGCACATCTCCGGAGGGATTGCCTGTATGGTAATGGATAGGCACAAGATCTGCTGCCCTGGCCTTTTCATAAGAGAAGATGGTAGCATCTGTTTCATCGCTTCCAATTACAGATGTATTGGTAAAATATTCTGTCAATACATTTTGCTGCCGGTCACCAATCCATACATCATCAAAAGCAAATCCATCAACACTCTCCAAGCCACCTCCGTCAGCAGCATAAGCAATTCTGAATCTTACATTGGACTCGTCCTTCAGAAAATCAAGATTATATCTTGCACTGCGCCAGTCCTCCATTCGAACTTCGTTCCATCCAATAAACTGGGCATCGCCTCCTGGCTGACTTTGAATATTTTCTGAATTAAACCAGTTGACCCCTTGATTAACCGCTCCCAGATTGGTCCAGGTATTTCCAAAATCAATAGAATACTGCATCACGGCTCCATCCCTTTTAAATTCAGAAGATGACCAGATATTGAGTTTGATCATCGGTTTTTCAAGTCCTGAAAGGTCAAAACAGGGACTCACCACCTCGGAATTTTCAACGTCTGAGCGGTCTGCACGCAGATACCAGGAATGGCTGCCCGATGCCGTATTGTTTATAACATTGCCATCCGGAGCTCCCAGGTTCCAACGTGTGGTGTCCGACACAGTCAATCCTCTTGTCTGCCAGGTATACAATTCATCTCCCGATTCGAAATCCTCATAATAGATCTGTTCCGGGAGATCTGCCTTTAGCCTGATATAGGGCTGAAAGACCATGGTCTTGGTTACAGAATCCACACAACCATCATCCGACAAATAAAGCAAACTGATATCATATTCGCCAATACCTGAAAACTGATGAGAAGCTGAAATCGTGCCTGGGATAATGGTCCCATCTACTTTCCATGTATAGTCAGCATTCTCAGCCACCCCTCCTAAAGAGGTGCTGGTCAGTGTAACCTGACCGCCTGTATTGCACTCATTATCCCACCTGAAATCAGCCTTGGCAAAATTACCAATGGTATATTCCCTGGATTTAGAAACAGCACATCCCTTGTCGGTGGTCGCGGTGAGTGTAACTTGTTTGACACCATTGGCCTGAAAAGTATACACCGGACTCTTTTCAGTAACCGGCAAGCCTCCTTCAAAACTCCACGACCAACTTAATTCAGATTCGTTCCCGCTAAAAGTGGTCAAATTATTAAATGGAACGGGTGTTGTAAGATCAGGACAGGTGATCGACTGGAAAAAATCGGTAACAGGCTCAGGGAAGATATTTATTACTTGGGATGTAGATGAATAGCATCCCCTTGATGATGTATAAGAATATGAGATGGAATAGGTTCCGGGCACCTCAGCAACGGGATAAATCGAGGTTGAGCTACTCCGGGTTATCTTCGGAACACCATTTGAACCAATGTATTCAAACTTGCCTTCTCCTCCAAATGTGTAGTTCTGATTGCCGGTGAACTGTACCAGGGGAACAGAATGACAATAATCGAAATCTGAAGTGGAAGAGCTGATTGTTACATCACCGATACTATCAATAAAAACCACTTTTTTAACTGTGTAGTTCGTACCCTGGACGCAATAATCGAAATAGACCGTATCCTCTCCACTACCAATCCGGTCGAGATAATATTTCGCACCATTCTTCCCATTGGGCTCAAGTGCATTTCGCATACTCCTGAATGTTCCGGTAATGGTATCACTTATATTGGGTGTACAGGAGATATCAAGCACCGTATCCTCGTAACAGTAAACACCATCTACCGTCAGCCCCTCTATCGTCTCATTCGCTCTGTATATGATTGTTGTATCGATCACCTGATTGAAGCAACCGTTATCATCCCTGCCTGAAAAGGTAATAATGATGGGGGCACCTACTCTCGCCGCTGCAGTAAACAAGGTATTGTTGGATACCCCTTCTCCCGAAAAATTATATTTCGGATCTAAAGGTATACCTGTAAGTGGAATACTACCCTGATCATAGTTGTAATTATTCTCCAGGGAATAAGAGAGCTTGGGTAACGGGTTGATACTGACTGTACGGTGAACAGTATCCGTAGTACATCCATTCAACGACGTATATACATAATAAAGGCTATAACTGGTGTCTGCATCGGCCTCTGCCAGTTCAAACCTTGCTGTATGCTCGCCTGGTGCCGTCTTGAATACATCCGCACCAAAGAAATCACTAATGTCGCCGGGCGCAGGGATAAAATTCAGATTAACCGGTATAGAGGGAGATAGACTGTCGAAGCAATACTCCTCGCTTAAGCCTGTTAACTGAATACCTGTTCGGGTAGCCTCTATCGAAAAATACTTCGTGCTTCTGAATTCAGTCTCCACATTCTCCGGATATTTAATCGCTGTATAGTTCATGATGTACTCGCCCGGTGGCATCTGCCGCGGATCCAGAATCAGCGTAACACTATCAACCTCAACCCATCCGGTAGTGAAAACAGTGGAATCTGCATCATAAATGTCAAACCTTCCTGTATGCTGTATAGGCAGGTTACCGGTGATGGTAACCGGTTCGTTGTAGTCACAATAGGCAGATTTCAAACCAACGATCCGAATCGGAGTACTTGACACGAACACAGTATTGGTATCCTTGGTAAAACAGCCCGTATTTGGATCGGTATACGTATAGATGATCGGAATATCCTGGTCCAGCATAGCATCCGGAATATTTCCAGGATAGAAATAGTAGTCTCCATTAGAATAACCGATCCCCTCCTGCGCGTTGAATATCCCTCCACGCTTATCAGCCTCCAACACATATTGCGACAATTTATCCGCAGGGGATTCAATATTGTATGGCGAATTGGAGTAGTTGGTCGTTACTTCAGGAAGCGGCACCACGGAAATTGTAGCGTACTCCGTCTCCTCTGTAACAAAATTCCCGGTAGAATCCGTAAGATTAACAAGGGTGAAGTGCCCTTGCAGTTCATTAATGGTATAGCTGAAAGCATCCCGAACGACAGGACCAATGGTTTCCGTGCCATTGCTGTACGAAAAGGTAAAGGGCCTCCGTCCTGTGAACTGGAATGTGATCGGCACTGTCTGACCATAATCACACTTCGATGTGGTACCAGAAATTTTCGCAGTAGGGAATGTTGTGTAAATCTTCTTTGCCACTGCCGTGTAACTGGTCGTACTGGCATTGCCGGCATCGTCGGAAAGAACGATCAGACCAGGTTGCAATGGCGTCGATTGCTCAGGATCGCCTTCACCGACCTGATAGATTGCGGTATAAACTGATCCGTCTGTGGTTGTCCATACGAGCGGCACTCCATTATAGCTGGAAGGTTGAACATGAAGACCGGTTTCAGGCACAGCGGGCACCATGGTAAAGATGATACTGCTACCGATGATCGCATTCCCCGGCGCTTCTGCATTTGAGCTGAAGGTGCTGATCACCGGGGTACGGGAATCGATGGTAATCGTTCCGCCATTAACGTCCGCCTCTGTGCGTGAGGTAGTCAGACCAGCCGGATCCACCAGGACAATATTAACCGGAAGCTGGTCAGCATTCAATATTTCATTGTCATTCTCCTCCACAAGGTAATTGATGGAATAAGTATTGTTCAAATTGTTGTTCAGCCCCTGTGTCTTTCCATTTACCTCTACAGTAACGCCTGTATAACTGATATCATCTGACTGGATGAGTATCGAAATAACATCTCCGACTTTATAGACCCCGGGATCAACTGTAACGGAACTGATCACGGGATTGGAATCATCAAACTTAACCGCAGAACCATCTGTCGTATTGAACTTCGTAATCGGAGTATTGCCGGCCAAATCCTGGATGTTGATGGTAAAAGGCATAACTCCTTCGTCCTCTCCGGTAGCAACAATCCTTGTAGCCAACCAGTTGGTTGGTCCACCGCTTATATCATCGGGAGCCTGGCCGTTGATAAATACCTCAGGCGCTTCAACCGTTTCGCTGGTGACAAATTCCAGGGTTACCAGGTCACCATCAACAGCATAAGCAGAGTTGGAATTGTCAGAATATATAGAAACCAGGCTGTAATTAGGATTGGTCTTATCGAAAGTCACCTTACTGCCATCGCTGGTCACTGTCTCCTGGGTACCCATATTACCGGCAATGTCCATGTAATCTATGCTGAATGCAACATTACCCGCAGGATCGCTCGCAGACAGATAACCTGTGGCTACCCAGCTATTCTCTGAGACAGATTCAGCCAGGACAGCTTTCCCGTTGATTTTCACATTCACATTTTCAATGGTATCAGTGGAAGTGAAGGAGAGATGAACCGCACTACCCAGCCTGGCCATATCATCATTGGTATGGTCCGATGCGATACTAATTGCTGTTAATGCAGGGGCTGTCTTAACGAAAGTAACCGCACTGCCATCAGTTGTAGTTGAAACCTGCGACCCATTGTTCCCGGAAAGATCAACAAAATCAACGGCAAATGTAACATCTCCATCCGTATCAGAACCTAAAGATCCCATAACATAAGAAGCCTTCCAGTTAATTGACGATCCCGCAACTTTAGCAACTGTGGCATTATGACCGTTTATTGTAACAACCGGACTGTTTCCAAGTCCTTCCGATCCGGTTATTGAAAGAATTACAATTCCACCTTCACCCACATACTCGCTGTTAGCGTGGTCAGATTTAATGGTCACGGAATTCAATTGTGGGGGCGTCTTATCAAATGATACCGAACTACCGTCTGTAGTGGTCGAAACCTGGTTGCCCTGATTCAGTGGCAAATCATAGAAGTCAACGGTAAAAGGAATGGCTCCTTCCAAATCACCAGACTGGGTCGTATAAGTTGCGGTCCAATTATAGAGGTCCCCGACATTGGTGACGGTTGCAGGATTTCCAAATATTGACACTGAAACATCATCCAGTTCTCTGTCTGCAATGAAAGCTATTGTGATGATATCTCCAACCTTAGCCCTTTCAGGATTGGTATGGTCGGAAGCAATAGAGACCGGAGCAAGTGTTGGTTTGGTATTATAATATGTAACGGAACTGGAATTAGTAGTTGAAGAGACAGTCCCATTTGTGTTTCCTGCCAGATCAGCAAAATCAATGGTAAATGGCACGACACCTTCTGCATCTCCTGCTCCCATGGTATAAACAGCCTCCCAGTTGTCTCCCGTTGGATTGGTAACCGAACCTGAAGCAATTGCATTTCCTGCAATGGTAACTGATGGCTTGGCAGCTAAGGTTTCACTTCCCGCAAATGATAAAGTAATCTGATCTCCTGCTTTGGCATAAGTGCCAAAGCTGTTTGCATTGGTTGATACTATTCCAACAGAGAGAAGTGCGGGCAATACAGCATCAACCAGGACTCCTGTTAACGGATCCACACCTGTTAAGGTTAAAATAGCATTATTATTACCTTCCTTAATAGTGCCTCCATTAAGAACTATACTACTTCCAATTTCTATACCATCCGGATCATTATCGGTTGTTGAAACAACATGCCTGAAAAGAAGTGTCGAAGTAGTGCCATCATCTGTTATACTAACGAAATCAGCAGTTACTGAACCGGATAATAATGTGATGGGTATATAAGGTACACCTGTTACATCAACTACCTTATCAAAAATTACGTAAAAATCAAGCGTCTCTGTTTGGCGATAATAACCATTGGCAGGTTCAACAACATCTGTTATTCCAGGTTTTTTAGCATCTATTTTTATATTTGTGTTGCCCCCTGTAAAACCCAGGGTTGCATCATTACCTAAAGCATCTTTAATTGTTGCTCCGTTTAAATCAATAAAACCTGTTACATAAACACCGCTTGGATCATCTTTATCACCCGAAACAACAGTATATTCAAATGTTAAAGTTTGTGTTTCAGATCCACCGGTATAAACTACTGCTTTTGTTCCACCTTCATCCAGAATGATTGGAAAACTTGGAATGCCTCCAGAAACATAAACATTTTCATTCCAATTAAGATCAAACGAGAGAACATCCGAAGCTTCATATTTAGGCGGAGAGGAAGGAAAGGTAGTTGAACTTATATAGGGTTTGGTCTGATCTATTGCATAAGACTCCCCACTCGCTGCTGCCGGTACGTTCCCGACTGCATCTGATATATCCGTCCCACCATTCAAATCAAGCTGCAAATCACCATGGCCCGTTACCGTACCCAGGGTCACATCTATCAATGTTCCTGATGAAGCCGATACGTCTGTTATATCCGATGATGAAAACGCTCCGTCTGTAATATTCACAGTAAAATCATCCGATGTTACATTCGATACACTTTCACTAAAGGCTACACTAAAAACCAGGCTGGCCGCATTCGTGGTTGCATCCGATGGAGTCTTTCTGGTTATTACCACTGTCGGGGTATTGGCATCTAAAGCATCTGAATCCTGACTGATCGCGGTTGTAAATGCAGTACTATTATTCCCTGCTGCATCGATAATTGTGAGGTTCACTGGTATATCCGATCCTGCAGCTACATCCGTTCCTCCGTCTATGATTGTAAACTGGACCGTGTATTCAGTATCACTGTTCTGTGCAAAGGAGGTAGGTTCTATTGAAAAACCCCCAATCTCCCCACTCACACTCCCTGATGCGGTATAATCCTCCGCATCACTCGTTACTGTGACAGTAGCTGTCACTACATCATTCACCTTCATCGAAACATTCGGAATACCAACTGAGCTGATCACCGGAACAATCGCATCCACCAACACATCATTTGTCGACCCAACATTGTTCAATGCAAGAATTGCATCTTCTGCAGAACCATTCTGAATCGTCCCCGAATTCAACTCTATGTCAGTCCCCACTACTATTCCGTCAACATCCTCATCTCCGGATGTAACCGTATAGCTGAAAATCAAAGCAGAACTCCCCGATACACTTGTAAACTCAGCATTAACTGTACTCGATCCAATAGTAACCAGGATATATGGTGTTCCTGTACCTCCTACAGTGACACTCTCGCTCCAGTTCACTGTAAAATCAAGATGTTGTCCTTCAACATAGGTAGCGTTGGAAGGAACATCAACTGAGGTAACTGTTGGAGCCGCTGCTAAAACGGTTTGGATTGCAAAAAACAGGTTAAGTATTGCTATAAACCCTCTTTTCAGTTTCATGACTTGGATTTCTTATGGTTTCAATAAAAACAGATCCGCACCTGTCTTTATTAACTGTGCATTCCGACCATAGGTTGCATTGGTCGAGCCTACTATTATCACGCCTTTATCTGTGGTGGTCCTGACCCTTGATACAGTACCCCTGATCGTTCGAAACACTTCATTGCCGTACACAGCTTCACCATTGCCCTTCACTACTATGGCATTGATCTGGTTGCTGCCTGCAGCAATATTCTCCCCCAGGACGAGCAAATCGCCATTACTTTGCATGGTTAGTGACTTTCCAGTGATCGAACTTATGCTGTTTGACTGCCACTCCGTGGCCAGGGTCGATGAGAGTTTATATAATTGAGTGCCTGAAACAGTGTTGACAAGGACAAACAAATCTTCACCGACCAACAAGGCATCAGCGAGGGTCTCACCTGCAGCTTCCAGACTGTTGAAATCTACCGGTATCCCACTACCTTTTGCAGCAGAGACAATGGATATTTTATTCTCTGTACCGTCATTGCCCAGGAAAAGGATCTGATCGCCTGTTAGAAACAGACGGCTGAAGGAACTGCTGCTGTTCTGGAAATAATAGCGCTGCCAAACCAGCTCACCATCTAATGTCAGCTTGGCAGTGTAATAGTCTGAAAACAGGTTTCCTGGCTGTACAGAATGACCAGCAACAAAAATGTGCGTTTCATCCAATGCGATATCTGCTATCTCAATTTCCATGTCTTGATCTCCCAAATACCTGTACCACAATGAATCACCATTTTCACTGACCTTCAGAATAAATGCCCTGCTGAACCCTGCACTATCGGCAACACCAACGATCAACAATTCATCCAAAACCTTTTTGACGACCTTCCCCTCTTCATTGTAGCTGGTCTGACCATAAGTTTTGGACCAGATCTGATTACCGTTTTTATCTGTTTTAACCAGCAGGATCTGTTTATCATTGTTCTCCTGAACATCATAGCCAGTAAGCAGATAATTTCCGGCAGAGGTTTCAACAGCATCAATTCCCCTGCTCTCATATCCACTGCCAAAAAACTTCACGAAGTTTTCAGATTGAAAATCAGATATCTTCGTTTCGCATGAAAACAGAGCGGAAGTAAGAATAAATATGAACAGACTCCTTTTCATCTTACCTGATTTTTTTGGGTTGATAGATGGGGCGAATATAAGACAGGGAAAGCTGAGCATGGTGGAGCAGCATATCATCTTCATAATCAAGATATTTCGGTCCCAAATCAAAATTCGTGTATAGCTTGTTCGGGTTAAGTTGACTAAACGTGCTGAACTTATAGCCGGCTGTTATGGTTAACTGGTTCCTGCCCAGATCAATATTGAGTCCTGCAGAGAAAAATGGCCTGATATCCATTTTTCGATGGGAAGCGGTAAATGTTTCTGTGCCGGGAATAGGATCTTCACCGACGAGATCATCTGCTCGTCTTAAAGAAGCCGTTGCACTTAAAAGGTAAACGGGTTCAATACCCACATTCCCGTAAAGCGTCAGTCCTCCTATGCTAAAGTTATATCTTAAAGCAAGAGGAATCCCCAGGTAATAATGATTAAAGGTAGCATCTACCGTAGAGTAATCGTACGGTTGATTCAAATATCCTAATCTCAGGATTGAAAGGGAGACTCCGGCACTGTAATTAAAATCATCGGTCAGTGTGTTTATAAAATTTGCCTCAAAATTGAAACCTGTCCTCACCTGATAATCGGGTTTGACCGAAGTAATATCATACGGACCAAAATAATCTTTGATATAAGGTGTAGTGAAGACCACCCCTGACTTCACCTCTATTTTAAAGATGGGATCTGTTCGGTATGTGTTGTAAAGATTGATAAATTCCTTGGGATCGTTCACTGCGATTGAATATGCCGGGAACTCATTCAGGAACTGCATCATCACCTCATCGGCTTTCTGTGGCTCTTCATTGAACAGATAGGTCTGAATCAATAATTTGTATGCGTTGGTCTTCTCCTCCTTTGTGAATCCATCCTGCATACAATTTGTAAGCATTTGGGGAATACCATCCAGCAAACCATCATCAAAATTCCTCTGTGCTCGCGTTAGCTGCTCTGTACAAGTATTCTGGGCCTGCAAAACAGAGAAACATGGTATTAGAAAAACAAAAAGTAAAATTCGTCTCATTACCGGTTGTTACATTTTGTGGGTTCATAAGGGATATCCTCGCCAACATAATTCTGCCACTCCCCTTCCGTAAGATCCCTGGTTAAAAAGCTGCAATAATTATCTGTAATTATATCGATCTTTGTAGGAAGGGTTCGCACATTGCCGTCCTTGTCACCGCTGATTATATAATTACCGTCCGGTGAAAAGTTCACTGAAGTGACCCAGGTGGCATATTCATCAAATTTAATGGGCAAGGTTTTCAAATCATCCATCTGCCATAGACAAACCGATCCGTCATAGCTCGCTGATGCCATCAGCGCTCCATCGGAGGAGAAACTGATTCCGGTTATCCTGGCATTGTGCCCCCTGAGTGAAGGCAACTCACTTCCATTCTCAAGATCCAATAAATAGATAGTCCCCTGGTTGTCACCCGTTCCGACAGCGAGGATATTTCTTTGGGAGTTATAACTGATTTCCCCCCAGGTACCATCAGAAATAAGCGCCACATTAACCGGCAACTCCCCGGGTGAACGAAGGTTGTTCCAGTAGAGGATACTTCCATCTGCCATGGCTAAAAAGAGAGAGCCACTTTCCTCACTGTACTTTGCTGCATTGATCCTCACATCCGAGGTATAGATTACATCTCCTGCTTTGGCGTAATCACCTGCCACCACCACCTTTTGATCATACACAAGTACGAACTTTTCATCTTTTGTGACAAACAGATCCTTGAGTCCGCTATTGTCGATCTCGTAATTGGAAAACTGTTCTTCACCTATCTGATAATCGATGATACTGCTGCTGGTAAGACAGATCAGCGATTGGTCTCTCACTATAATCCTTTTCACAATAGGAAGGTCGGCTAACAACACCGAAGAAATTGTATCTTTAAAATCCCAGCTTATTATCTGTCCGTCACTGCTACCTGAAATTACTTTTTCCCCATGCTGCACAATTGTCCGCACAATACTGGAATGACCGCTATACACATTGTATTTATCCCCCCTAAAGAATTTCATTCCATCATATACTGCCCGGTATACATCAGGATCGTAGAGTATACCATCATACTGCTTGTTAAAACTATATGACTGATAGGCCAGAAGCCCTTTTAGCAATGTGTCCGTTCGCATCTGTTCACTTTTCACAGCCATGGACTGTGCAATAGAAAGCATCCGCCTTTTCAAAGCCTCCTCACTGGCCTGCTCGGCTCTATTCCGCTGCATTCTGGCCGTATCGGCATTGGCTTGGGCAATAGCTTCAGCCCTTCGTGCCTCCGCGGCACTCCTGTCAGCTTGAAACTGCCTCTGTTTTGCCAAAGTAGTCGCTGCTTCGGCCTCCCTCCTTCTCTGTTCTGCAAGTTCTGAAGCTAAAACAGCGCGTTCCCGCTCCACATCTGCCGAGTCACGGGCTGCCAATGCCGCGGCCTCCTGCACTTTTGCCTCCTCGGCACTCTGCTCAGCGTACTGGCGTTGCTCTTCAGCTTCAAGTCTTCTGGCTTCTGCCTGACTTTGCAGATCGCGTGTCCAAAGGAACAGTCCCATAGCGATCACCGCAATACCCCCCAAAACCAGTGAAAACATCCGTGTATGCCGACCCATCGTCTTCCTTTCGATGTCTTAACCGTCCGCATATCGGACGTAACAGCTATCGAC
>CAYSMO010000013.1:0-28873 GCA_964432125.1 uncultured Bacteroidaceae bacterium
TGAACAGCTACATCAGCCGTCAGTCGGGACTCTTCGTCGTGAACGAGGGAAACTTCATGTACGACAACGCCTCGCTCTCCTACTACATGATCGATTCGATGAAGCTGCTGAACGATGTTTTTTACCGGACCAACACCGTGCCGCTGGGCGATGTGGCGCAATCGATGGTGATCCGGGACAGCCTGGGGTACATCGTGGTGAACAACAGCAGCAAGATCTACGTGATCAATGTCCACACATTCGAATATAAAGGGAAAATCACCGGGCTCACCTCGCCCCGGCAGATGCAATTTGTCGGCCCGGATAAAGCCTACATCACCGACCTGTACGCCCGGGCGATCACCATTGTGAACCCGCAGACATACGCGATCACCGGATACATCGATGTTAGTCTTCCTGACTCCCGTTTTAACCACCATTCTACCGAGCAGATGGTACAGATTGGCAGCGAGCTGTTTACCAACTGCTGGAGTTACGACAAGAAGATTCTGGTGATCGATACGGAGACGGACGAGGTGACCGACTCCATGGAAGTGCCGCTGCAGCCGAATTCGATGGTCCTCGATCGCTTTGAACGGCTCTGGGTGCTGTGTGACGGCGGTTTTGAGGGGAATCCTGCCGGCAATGAGGAACCTGCGCTGGTGCAGATCGATCCCGCGACAAGAGAGATCGAGAAGACGATCCGCTTTCCGCTGAACGACCACCCATCGGAGCTGCGGATCAACGGGGGCGGCGATACGCTCTACTTTTTGAACAGGCACGCCTACCGGCAGATGGTGCTATCGGAGGAGCCACCGGAACTGTTTATTGAGAGTTCGTATACCAACACCCTATCCGGGGGATTTTACGGACTGGGAATCGATCCCTACTCCGGCGAGGTGTACATTGCCGATGCGATCGACCAGGTCAGCCGCGGCAGGGTATTTCGCTACCGCCCCGATGGCACCCCGGTGGACACTTTCGCTACCGGCATTAATCCGGGGTTTTTCTGTTTTCGTCCCTGATCGGAAACTCTGTCGATACCCTATTGAGTTGCTGTACCATTACACATTCAGCTTGCTAAGAAACTGTACATCAGTTAAAAACTAATTTACCAGGATTCTGACGAGTATCAAATATGAATAAAATATTTATCTCTTTGCGATTTGATTTGTAGAAGATTGAAACTTGTTTTGACAGAACAGATTTTCTTACTCCTTTCCTATTAACTTTTGGAAAAAGCTTTGGATTATGTCTAATAAGGTCTAGCTGATGATTCAATTTTTTCAGAAACTGTGAGATTTCTTTTTCAGTCCATCTTTCCTCCAGGTAATCAATTATCTCACTTAAATTATTTTTAGCCTCTTCGGACCAAATTAGCTTATAAGTACTTTTCATACTTTTTCATTACAGATTCATTAGAATGAATTCTTCCTTCTTCAATGTCTTTCAATCCTCTTTCAATTCCTGCAATTTCCTCCTTGCTTAAATTCATTTCATCTTTAGAATCATCTGATATATTATCTTTTATTTGTTTCAGTATAGTGATAATATCAGAATCATCAAGTTTGGAGATCCATTCAATAAGCCTTAATTTCTCTGATTGAATATTCATAATAAACTGTTTGAAGCAAAAATAACGATTATTACTATCAAATACTAATCACTGAAAAGAGAGGTAAGGGTGCCAAAATATAACCCAACACTATTTCAGATATTCATCCAGCCATCCCCTGAATTCCCGCTGCCACAAAATTGCATTCTGCGGTTTCACAACAAAATGGGTCTCATCGGGGAACACCAGCAACTTGCTCGGCACCCCAAGCAATTGCGCGGCATTAAACGCCTGCATGCTCTGGGTATAGGGAATCCTGAAATCATTCTCCCCGGTAATAATCAAAATCGGTGTGTCCCAATTCGCTACCTTCAGATGTGGTGAGAACGAATAATTCCGGGGTTTCGGCACATCCCAGTATGCCCCTTCATTGTCATGGTGCACGAAAAACATCTCCTCGGTCTCGGTATACATGCTCTCTGTATTAAAAATCCCACAATGTGAAATAAACGCATTGAACCGTCCCTCATGAATACCAGCAAGATAGAAAACCGAGTACCCCCCATAGCTGGCACCGATCGCACCCAGCCGGTCACCGTCCACATAGGACTCCTCTGCAAATGCATCGATCGCTTTCAGGTAATCGCGCATGTTCTGTCCACCGTAATCGCCCGAGATCTGATCGTTCCACTCCTGACCAAAAGTTGGAAGTCCCCGCCTGTTCGGTGCTACGATTACATACCCGCCGGCAGCCATCATTTGGAAGTTCCAGCGGTAAGAGAAGAACTGGCTCACGGCGCTTTGGGGTCCGCCCTGACAATAGAGCACGGCGGGATACTCCTTCGCTTCATCAAAACCCGGAGGAAGGATCTCCCAAACCAGCATCTCCTTGCCGTCGGTTGTCGGCACCCATCGGGACCGTACCTCACCCATCTCAATTTGATCGTAAATATGTTTGTTCACAAAGCTGATCTGCTGTTCATCACCCGTCTCCATATCGATCCTGAAAAGCTCGGTCGCCATTCGCATCGACATCTTCGCTCCGGTCATCACACCGCTGGCAATCTCAAACGAGGTGTAATCATGCACCCCCTCTGTCACCGCAAAAATCTCCCGGGTCTCAAAATCCATCACAGCAATCTGGTACGTTGCATAGTGCCCGGTGATAAACCATATCTTTCTGCTGTCGTCCGACCAGACCATATGCGCCACATTCTGGTCAAAATCTTCGGTGAGGTATGTCACCTCGCCCGTCTCCAGCTCCATCAGCATCAGCCGTTCCTTGTCTGCCTCAAAACCAGGTGTTTCCATGCTCTGCCACACCATATACTTTCCGTCGGGTGAAAACGCCGGATACTTGTCATACCCCAAATTCCCCTCTGTCAGGTTCTTCGTACTCCCTGTCGCCAGGTCATACAGATAGATATCAGCATCAGTGCTCACCGCATACTCATTGCGGCTCATCTTTTTGCAGGAATAGGCAACCTTGCTTCCGTCGGCGTTCCACGTAATCTCCTCCTGGTCGAACCATGGCGACAGCGGTGCCTCATAGGGCTCACCCTCCATGATATCGACATGCCCCTTCAGTCCGTTTCCATCCATCTCAGCCACAAAAATATGCGACACATATTCATCCTCCCAGTGGTCCCAATGGCGATACATCAGCTCGTCGATGATCCTCACGCTTGCCTTCGGCAGGTCAGGATAGATCTCCTCAGATATCTTCTTATATTTTACCTCCTTCAGGTAGAGCACCCTGGATCCATCCGGCGAATACTCAAAACCGCCGATCCCCCCATCCACATCCGACACCTGCCGCTTCCCTGCACCGTTAATATCCATCTCCCAGAACTGCACATCACCCGATGCGTCCGACAAGTACCCGATCAGATCCGACCCTGGCTTCCAACGCGGATTAAAATGCGATCCGTCGCTACCAGTCAGTTTTAAAAGGTCGGTCCCTGCCGCGGTCACCGTATAGATATCAGTAACCCGCTCATGTGTCTCAGCATCGTAACGCGTCACAGTATACACGATAACCTTTCCATCGGGGGATAGCTTTTGCTCGCCGATCCTGCCAAATTTCCATAGTATTTCCGGGGTCATCACCCCACCGGCGATCTCATCCTCCGTTAACATCCCCGAAAAATCCGGCTGCGGTCCATTCTCTGCACTACCGAAGTTGCACCCGTTCAGCAAGAGCATAACCACCAGGATACCTGAAGCAAATAAAATACGTTTCATTGCAATTGTTTTAAAATTAGAATTGAAAAATACCAATTTTTATTCAGAGCGCCACACACCAGGGACCTGTTTTTTCATTGTGGCTAATTTCACTACTGAAGATGTCCTTGAAAATTTGCTTCATAGTGTTCAATCTCCTCACTACACGAAATATCCGCTTCCGACAGATTACCACGGCTAACCCCGGTATGGGATACATGTCTTTATCCTGTAGGATCTTACGAAGCAGGATCAACCCCGGCGGGGGCGAAATGGCTGTAGCCTGAAGGATCTTACAACGGAACAATGCCAGCTCCTTTAGGAACGACATGGCTAACCCCGCCAGGGGTGAAATGTCTGTAGCACGTATAAATAAAAAAAGAGTATATTGTCGGACGAAAAAACCTAATCTATGTTTGAAGCGCTATCCGGAATCGACGATATCCGACTGAATTTCAGTGAGGGAGGATTAATCTACATGAACATCACACTTGCCTGCATCATGTTCGGTGTTGCCCTCGAAATAAGGGTTGATAATTTTAAAAAGCTGCTGAAAAGTCCCAAACCGGCCCTCCTGGGCATAGTCTCGCAGTTCCTGCTGCTACCTGCCCTCACCTTCGTGCTTGTCATCCTGCTAAACCCTCCTCCCTCCATCGCCATGGGGATGATTCTTATCGCTGCCTGTCCTGGCGGTAATATCTC
This sequence comes from uncultured Bacteroidaceae bacterium, assembly GCA_964432125.1. Classification (GTDB taxonomy): domain Bacteria; phylum Bacteroidota; class Bacteroidia; order Bacteroidales; genus M55B112. The sequence goes on from CAYSMO010000013.1 coordinate 4,460, forward strand.
TAATTTCATCTCCGCGCTGGCCAAAGCGAACATTGAGCTGTCGGTGAGTCTGACCGCTTTTGCGACATTGGCTGCCTCCTTCCTTACACCCATCAATTTTGCCTTCTGGGGCGGACGGTATGTCGACTACTACCAACGTGGGGGAGATTTCAATATTCCTATCCAGATCGACTTCCTTGAGATGGCGAAGATTGTTTTTATCCTCCTTGGCCTGCCTTTGCTACTGGGCATGTTGTTTGCCCACTATTTCCCTAAGATCGCAAAACGCTACCTGAAACAGGTGAAGATTGCATCTGTCTTTCTCTACATGACCTTTATCATCGGTGCCCTTTGGGCCAACCTGGAATATATCCCGGGGTATGTTCTTCCCATCGGTGTGGTGGTGCTCTTCCTTAACTCACAAACACTTTTTACCGGGTATCTCGTGGGAACGCTTGCCCGTGTTTCCATCCCTGATCGCAGAACGTTAAGTATCGAAACGGGGATCCAAAACTCTGGGCTGGCACTGGTGTTGATTTTCAATCCGAAGCTGTTCAATGCTAATGGGGGTATGGCCTTCATGGCTGCCTGGTGGGGTATCTGGCAGATGATTAGCGGCATCGGGATCGCAGCGATCCTTGGAAGGATCAAATTTTCCGATACTGAAAAAGCCCGGTTTTTTAGATTCCAAAGAACGGGTAAATAGGATATTATCGTAGTACAGACATGTCGCCACTAACGGGGCTAATTGTGCTTCGTTGGGACATTCCGGGCTACAGACATTTTGCTCCTACGGAGCAATTTCAGCTCCGTTAGGCGGAATGTCTGTAGAACATGCAGCCCACATGGAACCATCAAGCTCCGTAGGAGCGACATGTCTGTAGCAGATTGCACCAATAGAACCCCCAGCTCCGTAGGAGCGACATGTCTGTAGCAGATTGCACCAACGGAACCCCCAGCTCCGTAGGAGCGACATGTCTGTGGGTGTTACTACTTAGAATAATTCTAAAGTATAGTTATATTTAATTATGATTTGCATTATAACCTATTTAAATTATATATTTGCTTTCTGACCTTTATTTTTATATTTATTTGATATAAGCTTATTTTTTTAATCACTTTATTATGCCCGAATCAAGTTACGCCGTAATTGCTGGTGAAATTGCAGACAGCAGGAGAATGAAACAGGAGCACCTGGGCAAGATTCCTGAAATCATCCGGGCCTCTTTCAGGGCAGTGAATCAACAATTAGAGGCCAAACAAAGGTTGGTTTACGAAATTATCCGGATGGATGAATTTCTCTGTCTGACCAGTGTCCCACATTCAGCATTACACTCGATGATGCTCTTAGCCAGCGATTTTCGCTGTCGTTCCTATAGGGAGCTGAATATCAGGACTGAACTGTGTTTATCCATAGGAGTCGGACCTGCCGAGCTATTCCAAAATGAATTGCGCGAGTCTGACGGCACATCATTCCGCTACGCCAGCAATGGATTAAGATCGATGAAAAGAAACCAGCGGTTAACCATTACAACAGGCAACCAGGAGATGAACGATGAGTTTCATGTGGCCTGCTGTTTTATGGATATCCTCATCCATAACTGGTCAGATGAGCAGGCCGAAGCACTGTTTCACCGGCTTACCGGAAAAAACCAGATGAAGATCAGTGAAGAACTAAATATCTCCCAACCGGCAGTGAACAGACGCCTTAAAGCAGCAAATACCGAAGCTATAGATAGATTTCTAAACCGTTACGCAGCATTGCTGGGTAAATAAAACCCTCATTTTATGAAATCACATCAATCGATACTACTATTGATATTACTCTTAGCCTCATCCATCCTGATGCTCCGTTCCGGAACAACAAATTTACAGCGCGATTTAAAAAACAAATTACATCAACATATTGCATTCCATAAAATGTGTCACACAACAACACCAGGCGATCTAAAAAGACAAGATGAGGCACGATCGATGAATGCTGAAATGAGAATAACACGTGGATCGCATACTGAACGAGATGAAGAAAAACGTAGCTTAGAACCAAGGAAATATTCTACTGATAGGGAGCCCACAAGCAGACGTCCAGTTCAAGATCCGATCCACAGCAGAATCTTACATTTCCCCCTGCAACCGTTGGACCTTACAATCAGTCCTGCAGAGGCAGCTCTCCATTCAGCAACCATAGCAGCTAAATAACAGGAACCATTCGCATTATTGCTTGATTATTTATATAATTGCGAAAACATATATATTTTTGACCCCTCCAGTTTGAGGAATGCATATTACAGCTGTTTATAGATAAAAGAAATAGATAATAGAAAACTATGAAAGTACTAACCATTCAAACGGTGGAAAAATTATCTCCGGAAAATCAGCGACTGGTGAACAGTATTCTAAGAATGGAATTCCAGTCAGACTACATCTTCAAAGATGAAAACCATTCACAGTACTCCGCCACCATCAGCATTGAAGATCCAACCCCAACCATCGAAACCATCATCAAGAACTCGGTACAGATCCCTGAATACAACCTTATTGTAAATATCCTGGACCCTGATGCAGGTGAGATCAAACAGCTTACGATTCGAAATGGCGCTGTCGAAAAAAGCAAATCAGGCAGTTGGGAATGGTCTGTATAGCCTGACAAGGAATCAGAGCTGAAAAGTTACCTGTTGGAGACAATAAAAACTTCCTGTTACTTTAAGTGGCCAAAGGAAGCCGCACAATGAAACGGCTACCCTTCCCAACCTCACTCTTCACAGAAATGGTTCCGTTATTTAACTCAACCAACTCACGGCAGAGTTTTAATCCGAAACCCGACCCTTTCTCATTACTGGTACCCGGAGTGGAGGTTACAAACTGACTGGTAAAGATATTTTTCTGATCATCCGCATTCATGCCGATTCCATTGTCAGCCACTTCAAGCACCACTTCTCCCACTTCATGGTCAGCTGCCGCGTTCAGCATTATCTCTCCACCATCTCCTGTATACTTAATCGCATTGGCAAGCAGGTTTCTGATAATCAGCTTAGCATGCTCCTTGTCGGCATATACTTTCAGATCGTCCGGCACATCCATAATCAATTCAATTCCCTTATCTGACAATGGTAACTGATAAAGTTCAGCTGCATCCTGAAAAATTACCAGAGGTTGAAAAACGATAGCCATGCTCTTCAGCTCACCGGTCTGACACCGGCCCCAAATCAATAAATTCTCCAGAAGATTCAATAACCTTCTGGAATTTTCTGCTGTAAGCTTAAGCATCTCCTGCTCATCCTCCTTGTTCAAGGTACCTTTCAAAATTAACTCCAAACCCTGATTCGTATAACCGAGTGGCCCCCGTATATCATGCCCCATAATCGATATAAAACGGTTGCGAATATATACCTCCCGTTTTAGTTCCTCATTGCTTTTTCGCAACTCTTCCCTGTGCATAACCAGCTGTTCCGATTTTCTACTTAGCTCATTGGTTCGTTTGTCGACAAGTAACTCCAGGTTTTCATTCATCTTCAATATTTCATCCGACAATCGCTCGTTACGTAAAAGACCCCGATTGATCTTGCGAGAAAAAATGATAGCATAAATCAATAAAAAAGTAAACATGGTATAATGTGAAACCAGTGCCGTTTCAAGCACATCTGCTATAAAGAGCATATCATTCACTGCACCCGCCACAACAACAATCATCCCGGCAATAAATCCCTGCGCATAATACCTCCCCCGCTTCCATGCCATAAAGATTGTATAGAGGATCACTACCCCCGCAAAAATCACAAAATACATATAGTAACCAAATGCTGCAGTAAAAACAGGAACCGGAGTAAAAATCACAATGACGATCATCAATATACAAATCCACAGGATAACCCTGAACAACAGTTTCGGAAAATCATGTGGAAACACAAATCGCACCATCAGCACAAAAAGCGGTACAAGCAGATCAAAACTCAGGTATTCAAGTCGCAGTCGGCTAATTTCAGTGATCCAGTTAAACGGCTGAAGATTCGTATCACTTAATATATAGATTCTGAAAGCCATCACCAGGCATATCAGAGAAAAAAAGAGCTTGTACATATCAGAGCGTGCCTGAAACATAGCCAAGAAATAAATACCGATAATAAAAAATGCACCCATCAGAAAATAATCCTGGTACTTCCGTTCGGAACGGTCAGACATTATTTGCATCGGAGTGCCTAGCGTAATAGCCCCGCGCATACCACCCGATCGATGTTCAAAATTTGAGACATGCACCACCAGATCTAGCAGTGTATCCCTAACCGGGACCACAAACAATGAAGGGGTATAGCCAAAAACCGATTGGTACCTGTTGCTTCCAGGTAAACCTTTAAAGCCGAGATTCTTTCCATTTACATAGTAGCCCGATGCAGAAAAAACCTCCTCAAAACATAGCACAATGGTCTCAATCTTTTCCGGGAGCATAATTTTCAGGGAATAGGTCCCGAATCCTACCGGATCTATTCCGGGAATGATATCCCTAAGCTGACCCCATGCAGCCGGAACGGGAATATGTACAGCAGGTGTATCCTCTTCAGCGTTCGGGTCAATCAATCTGTTCCAGTAAAAATTCCACTCACCATGTATTTCGAGTACTCCCTCTTCCGAAAAATTATACTCTCGGAGGTCAAGAATACCTTTTTCGGCAATGGGCTGACCCACGGCGGCCAGACAAACTGATCCGGCCAAAACAACCTGCAAAAACCATATTTTTAAAAGTCGGTCCATGTAACCAAAGCAAATGCTCACATTCTATAACAATCATTCCGAACACGAAGCTAACGAATTTATCCGTTCTACGCTACTAATTCATACTATACCATGTATCTACCCTGTGCTTCGCCCTCTCCCTCACCAATCACCATCCACAGCCCCTTCCCCCTAACTACTTCGTTTCTTCTTCCTGCTTTCCTGCTCACTTTCCCTCTTCCCTACTACCGTTGCTGCACCATTCATCGCAACAATATGGTTATATCGGCTAATGATAATCAATGCGATCCCGGTAATAGCCATTCCCATAACAGACAACACATCGGGCGACTCATCCGGCAATATCGTCCATGCCAGCAGGGCTCCGGAAACAGGGATCAGGAATTTCCATAAGTTTAGATCAGAAACCACAACGCCGGGCCTTTTCAAGAGGATGGTCCAGATCGAAATAGCCACTGCTGAAAGCATACTCAACCAGCCTAGCGAAAGATAATAAGGCAACGGCTTGATTGACAGATCGATACCTTCAATAGGAATTGAAAAAAGAAACAATACCAACCCGCCAAAAGTCATTGAAACAGCGCTTAGCACAAGCGGAGGAATTTTCTTTTTCTCCAGTGCGATAATCACATTTGTAAATCCCGAAACAATGTTATTTCCTAACAGGATCAGAATCCCAACCATTCGAACGGTCCCGTCCAGACCCTCCCCTCTTCCGATACTCACCAGCACGATGCCAGAAAAACCAAAAAGAATGATCCCGGTCTTTTTGAGCCCGAGCCGGTCCCCCGGCATAAAAAAGTGAGCCATGATCGCAATGAATAGCGGTCCGGAGCCTATCACAATAGCCCCCACCGATCCAGGCACCTTATCAATCCCGGTATAAAAGAGTGCATATTGAAGAAAGGTCTGTAAAAGTCCCAGGTAAAGAATGAACCTGAAGTTGTCACGCAACACCGAAAAAAATCCCCGATTATAATAGATGGCCACCGGAAGCACAAGCAGCCCGGATATAAAAAACCTTATCCCGGCAAACTGCAGCGGTGTGGTATACGGCAGTCCGATTTTAATCCCTACGAAAGCAGACGACCATAGCAGACAAGCCAGGATAGCCTGAAGTGTTACCTTTACTTTGGTTACTGCCATGCCCATCACAAACCTCTACTGGATCTATCGATTATTCTTCTGAATATCATCTCCCTTTTCCACCGGCTTGAGAAAAAAGGCAAACTGCATCGAACCAACCGGAATACTGTACCTGGCATGCGTTCTCGCCCCCCACGATGTATCGCCACCAAGTCCCATTTGCCTCTGATGCAGGGTCAAAACCACCTCAGGTATACGTGTCGGATCCGACATATGCCGGATACCCGGGGTACGACGCGACAACTGTTCGGGAAGATAGTGCAGTGCACTGAATTCAAAAAGCGGTAATCCTCTGACCATCACCCCATCGCCCTCATCGTCGTGAAGTATAAGCCAACGCACATCTGTCTTATTACCGTTTTCCTGCAGTGCCGGGTAAGTAACATATTGCTCTGCCACAGTACTCGTATAATGCCCCACAATGGCTGATCCTTTTCGGTCTATATAATTCTCATGCGGACCACGACCGTAATATTTCATTGCTGAAAGCCCTTCTGAAAGAATAGTGCGCATTCCATAAGCTGGTAACTCGGGATAGGAAACTTCTGCCGGGTGAACGAAAAGCTCCTGCAGCACGCCCACTTCACCATTACCTGAAAAGAGGTAGGTTAAGGTGATGCCTGATTTTTCATCGGCGTAGACATGCCTAGATTGAACGAAGAAGATAAGGCTATCGGGCGACCATGACATCTCGACCTGGTTGAGCTTCCCGGGATAATCCTTCCACATCGCAAGCCTTTTGTCCATCTTGTTTCCAAAATCGTTATCGGTTGGAGCCCTCCAGAAATTGGGCTGCGGTCCTTGAACCAGCATCTCCTTCTCATTCACCTCCATTGAGGTGATAAACCCTGTTTGAATGTCTACCACATAACGCACATTCCCTCCTTGAACAATAAGCTCCGTTTCGGTCTCCTCAAATATGGGCTGACCACTACTATTGGCCATCCAATTCTTCACCAAATCACTGACCGACCTGCCTTGATCGATTTGGAATTGTTCGTATGCAATAACATGCTCTGCTGGCACAAGTCCATCAGGCTGATTAGTAACTGCATGAAAATTGAGGAAATATTCGGTATTACGTTTGATGATATCACGCGATAAATTCAGATCGAAGTCGACCCTATGTCCGGGCAGCAGACCGGAAATATCTATCTCTCCTGAATCAATCACCTTCCCCTCTTCCAGAAGTTCCCATTGCAGCGTTATATCCTCCAGTGTTTTAAAATCATACTTGTTCCTAACCCTTATCTTGTTTGCGTAAAAAGGTACAGGTTCCATACCAATATATTGATACACCTTCTTCACCTCCTCCAGTGCAGGCTGCACTGTCCTATCGGGAAATACAAGTCCATTCATACAAAAATTTGAATCCGACGGCACATCTACCGGACCGTAGTCGCCTCCGAAAGCCCAGTAAAACCTGCCATCTTCAGTCTCAGCAGCCATTCCCTGGTCGACCCAATCCCAAATAAACCCACCCTGTAGCTGATCATGCTCCTCGATCAGGTCCCAGTAATCCTGCAGGTTCCCGGTACTGTTTCCCATGGAGTGTGCATACTCGCACTGTATCAATGGCTTGTTATGCAATGCGTGGGCGTATTTTAGCATATCAGGAATACGCATATACATGGGGCAAAAAATATCGGTATTTCCATCGTGGGAAGCCTGTTCATACTGAACGGGTCTCGTCGGGTCCTTGGCCTTTATCCATTCGTAAGTCGCGTCAAAACAGATCCCATCTCCAGCTTCATTACCGAGCGACCAAATAATGATGGAGGGGTGGTTCTTATCTCGCTCCACCATCCGAATGGTACGGTCGAGGTGTGATTTCATAAAAATCGGGTTGTTCCCAAGGGTCCGGTCGGGATGATATCCCATGCCGTGTGACTCGATGTTGGCCTCATCGACAACATACAGGCCATACTCATCACATAACTCGTACCAGACAGGATCGTTCGGATAGTGGGATGTACGAACAGCATTGATATTGTATTGCTTCATCAGGGCAATATCTTTCAGCATCAATTCCCGGGTCACATAGTGTCCCGTCACCGGATCATGCTCATGCCTGTTTACCCCTTTAAGAAGTATCGGTTTGCCATTTACCAATAGCTGACCGTTTTTAATTTCTGAAGTCCTGAACCCTATCTTTGACGTCACCACCTCCAGCAAAGCGGCATTCTCATCATACAGTTCCAGGAGAAGGCAATATAGATGGGGTGTCTCAGCACTCCACGGTCTTATTCCCCCGATGGTTGAAGACGTTGTGAACGTCACTGAACCACCGGAACTGACGCTTCCCTGTAGCTCATCTTCCCAGACACTCATCCCTCCACCACTCTCAAACAGCTTGACAGCCACCACGGCATTTCTGTCTGTTACACCGCTATTTTGTAGCTTCACATCCAGATCGAGCATGCCATCACGGTAATCAAGCACCAGCTGGGACCGGACAAAATAGTCAGCAATCCGCAATTCCGGACGTGCTTCCAGGTACACATCACGCTGAATGCCGCTCACCCGCCAGAAATCCTGACACTCGAGCCATGATCCGTCCGACCAACGGTACACCTCAACAGCGATTGTGTTCCTGCCGGTTACAATATAGTCCGTAATATTAAATTCAGCCGGGGTTTTACTGCCCTGGCTATACCCTGCCTTCTCTCCATTGATCCATAGGTAGAAAGCAGATTTAACCGCTCCAAAATGGATGAAGACCTGCTTGCCGGCCCACCCCTGTGGCAGGATAAACTCCCTCCTGTAGCTTCCAACCGGATTATGTTCAGTCGGCACATCAGGTGGTTGTGGATCGGAGGTCCACTCGTAGGGAATGTTTACGTAGATCGGCACACCAAAGCCCTGAAACTCCCAATTTCCAGGGACTGTAATATCGCTCCAACGACGATCCCTGTAATTCACCTTGTAGAAATCAACCGGCCGGTTAGCTGGATTATCCGAATAATTGAATTTCCATACACCGTTCAATGATAGGAAATTCTCAGATTTCTCCTTTTCACCTTTCATGGCCACTTCACTGTTCTCAAAAGAGAACATGCTGGCACGCGGCAGTTCACGGTTGATCTGTACGATCTCAGGATTTTGCCATGCAGGCATTTCCTGGGCTTTTACAACAAAGAAGATAAACAATAAGGAAAAGAAGCCAATTATTTTTGCAGATTTCATGGGCTGTTTTTTTGTTATTACCAGGCAGTATTCATTTTTCAAAAGCCAACCCATTCAATTACTGCCAGAGTGGTGCCGGGTACAGACCTTTCTTTACAAGACTGTTTATCATGTTCTGTACATGTGGACGATCCTCCTGGTATGTTACACCAAACCAAGACTCAGGTGTACTCAGAACCCTGAAAGAAGCCGCTCCGCTATTGATCAGGTTGTCGGCTACATAGGGAATAAAAAACTCTGCTTTTGTGCTATTGATGTTGTCGGCAATATAATCCCGGAATTGTGCATCAAGATGGTCAAACACATCGGGTGTAAATCCGAAAAGGTTCATCGAAACCAACTCATCGGCAGCCAAATCATACCTTTTCCCATCTTCATAGAATATCCTTCCCTTCTCGCTAAAAATCTTTGTGCGCTCAACGATTGTAGTAAGGTACCCCTCCTGATCGGTTGCACAGACCCCCCTGGCCACAGATCCATGCTCTGAAACTGTCCTTGAAAGTGTATATCCAAGCACGCAGTATTCGGCTGGTTCGCTCTTTATCAGGAAATCGCGCATTATCCGGTAAGACTCCCTCCCGTAAAAGTCATCAGCATTGATTACCGCAAAAGGTTCGCGGATCACGTCTCTTGCCATAAGGACTGCATGGGCAGTTCCCCATGGCTTTTTTCGATCAGGGGGAACGGTAAAACCCTCTGGCACGTTCTTCACATCCTGCAGCACATATTGCACATTCATATCGGAAGGAAACCGTTTTAAATAACTATCATTGAACTCCTTCTCCATCCGCGGGGATATTACGAAAACCACCTTCTCAAATCCAGCCTTTAATGCATCGTAGATGGAATAATCGGTAATTGTCTCTCCGTTCGGACCAAATTCATCGGTTTGTTTCTGCCCGCCATACCGGCTTCCCATGCCAGCTGCGAGGATCAATAGTGTAGGCTTCATGTATTATTTTTATTTCGTTGTTACGTATGTTTTTTACATGTACATATGGTTTTTACATGTACAAATGTAAAAATTAATGGAATGGTATACCAATGAAAGTTGGTTCAATTTATATAAACAATGGTCGAATGGAAAAAATCATTGCAGACAATGAACATGAACTATACCAAAAAAAGCCCGGACCTCCTGGTATCCGGGCTCATCACCTGTCAGTTTTGCAGCAAATTCTAACCCTTAAGTCAGGAGTAAAAGACAGGCGTTGCTTTACTGAGAATGTTGTATCAAATCAAATTTCTTTATCTCTTTCATTGCCAATTCCTGTTTCATGATTCTGATGCGATGATCGCTTGTCACACCGGTTAATGAGGCTATGACATCTGCAGGGATTTCCAGTCTGAGTGCATGTATGATAAAAGTCTGCACCCCCACTCCGGCCGTCAGCACCTCCCAAAGCTTCGCCTTTTTCCTGCTTCCGATGTCCACCAAAACCGTTCGCTCAAGTTTCAATTCCTTCGCCATGACCCTCAGGTACTTGTTCACCGTCATCGCACTCACAGATGGGAGTGCCGCATTCTCACGATAATAACGGTGTTTGTATTTTTCGAGTATCACGGCAGCATATTTGCTTACCGGAACATATCTCACCTTATTGTCTCCTTTTCTAACAACAAGAGAGGATGTCATTACATCCTCCTTAGTCAGGTTCCTTAACTCCCCGAATCGTAATCCGGTAAAACAGCTCAAACAAAAGAGGTCTCTGACACGCTCTTTCACAGTTTTGTCCGGCGAATGCTGCATGAAATGCAACAGCTCATTCCAGTCAAGGTAAACAGGTTCTCCCCTTGCCGGGATATCTTCAGGGGCATTCCCTTGATCAAGCATTTTATAAAAACCCCGGTAGTCGGAATACACATTGTACCCATTTTTTGATGCCCAGTTCAGATACCATACCAGGAGGTTTACCATCTTCCTGATGGTGCTTTCCGATCTGCTTTTTCGCTCAAGGTAAGCACGGAACCGATGAAGAAACAGTTCGTTTATGGTATTGAACTGCAGTGGATACGCCTCAGCCTTTTCAAACTCCTTCATCTGGTTATAAAAGGCTCGAACCTTTCGATAAGTACCTATACTCCAACGGCTTGAACCATCCTCCATGAACAGAAACATGATGTCAAAGAACCCTCCTGAAAACCGGGGTCTCAACCGCTCAAATTCATCACGGAACTCCCCTACCCCGGGATTCTCAGACAGGCTTGCCAGCGACTTCCAGACAGTGCCGGCGGTATACGCTAATGTTTCGAGCCATTTATTGATAACAACCCCATCCGGATGCATCTCTCTCACTTGCTGTTTCGTGTGATCCCACCATTTCAGATCAACGTTTTTACCGGTGGGAATCACTACCCTTTTACCATGGAAGGCGACCGTCATGAATATCGGCCTTCTGCTGGTCAACAGTTTGCCATCCTTTCCTCTCCGTTTCTCAATATAAAATCTGACTCTCATTTATACTTACATACGAATTTACACTATATAATTATAGGTAATAAATTAGTTATTAACAATATTTATGGTGTTAAATACTACAATATTCAATTAACAAACTTTAGATAAGGCAGTTGTTTTTTGAATCGGAGGATTCGTTGTTCGGTCTATTGCAATTAAACCCCTGCGGTCAGAATTGCGTTCAGCAAAGAAAATACTGTATCTCAGGAGCAACCTGAAAAGTATAAATAATCATAACTTTGTACTATGCTAAGAAAGTTAAAAAAGACGAACGATGGATCGCATACGATCTATGTGCCAATGCTGAATGAGCATTATCATTCGGTTAACGGTGCGGTGAAGGAGTCTGAACACATCTATGCCGGGGCAGCTTTCGATTTTTCTGACAAGAAATTTGCAAGGGTTTTGGAATATGGAATGGGGACCGGTTTGAACGTATTGCTCACCTATCTGCGTGCTGCAACAGACAGGCGGAGGGTATTTTACCATGCCATTGAGAAATATCCGTTAACAAAGACAGAGATGGAGCTGTTGAACCTATCGGAATACAGTCCGGAGATATTTAGAAAAATCCATGAAGCTGACTGGGGAAGAGAGGTGCAGATTTCGGAAACGTTTGCGCTTTTTAAGGAGTGTGCCGATTTCAGGGAGGCTGCGCCAACTGGGCTGTTTGATGTGATCTATTACGATGCCTTTGCACCAGAGACTCAGCCGGCTTTATGGACCGTTAAAATGTTCGACAGGGTGTATAAGCTGGCGGCGCCGGGGGCGGTGCTAACGACTTACTCCTCGAAGGGACAGGTAAGGCGAAATATGAAGCAGGCTGGTTTCATTGTACAAAAACTTCCTGGTCCGCCTGGTAAAAGGGAGATCGTACGGGCAACTAAACCAGTAATTTAATAAGTAATGGACATCAAATCGCCTTTTTGAGGTCGCGCGCTGCTTGTTCTTGTTTTATCCAGCCAAATTTTATTAACTTCGCACTTTCATCAAAACACTTTAAATTATTGTCATGAACAACAAAACACTTACAACACTAATTTTAGTAATCGTTGCATTTGCCGGTGGTTATTTTGTAAATAATTTCATCGGGGGCGAAAAAATCCGATCGGAAGCCCAGGTAAATCTTCAGAATGACTGGGATTCATTAAGTTATTTTCTTGGACTTTCCATTGGTTACCAGACCGCTGATCTCTTTGATCAGATTGATCCGGTACTGGTAGGATCCGGGATCAATACAGTACTTCACGACTCATCTTCTTTCGATCCCCAGACTGTTGAGATGTTGCAAATGCAGCTAATACAAGGGGTTATGAACCGCAAATCACAGGAAGGCGTTGAATTTCTTGAAAAGAACAAATTGCGTGAAGGTGTCTTCACCACTGAGTCGGGGCTTCAGTACGAACCCCTTGAGGAGGGCGACGGAAGGATGCCGACAGAGTCGTCGACCGTTACAGTTCATTATCACGGAACATTAATCAACGGCACTGTTTTTGATAGCAGTGTCGACCGTGGCGAGCCTGCAACATTCGCTCTGAACCAGGTAATTCCTGGCTGGACAGAAGGATTACAGCTGATGAGTGAGGGATCTAAATACAAGTTTTATATTCCATCCAATCTGGCTTATGGAGAACGTCCGCCATCACCGACAATACCACCAAATTCGGTTTTGATATTTGAAGTTGAGCTTATTTCTGTAGCCGAAGAGGCAGAAGAATAAGAGATCTCTTTGCAAAAAAATGAAAGCCAGGGAAACATCATGCTTCCCTGGCTTTTCTATCAGAAAAATTGGCTTTTCTTCTGTAATGTGTTTTACTGCACAAAAAATGCAGTGGTTTTTATTAGTTTTGTCATGAAATAAAAAACAACAATCAACTATGAGCTTTGAAATTTCAGGCAGGATCTTTGAGATCTATCCGACCCAGCAAGTAACTGACAAGTTCAAGAAACGAGAATTTATCCTTGAAGTAAAGGAGACCGGCAACAATGGATTTGAGTTTATAGAGTATATCAAATTTCAGACTGTGCAGGACAAGTGCAGCTTGCTTGACGGATTGAATGTGAACGACCAGGCAAAAGTAAGTTTCAACCTTCGCGGAAGAAAGTGGGAGAAAGATGGTCAGACTTCGTATTTTACGAACCTTGATGCCTGGAAGATTGAAAACGAACAATCAACAAGTATTAACCCCAATACTCCGGGCGTACAAGATCAGAATACGGTTACGTCAAACAACCATGTTCCGTTTCCGGAAGATCCACCTGTTGATGATTCGGGATTTGATGACCTCCCCTTTTAGTTTTTTGAACGATCTAACCCTAATTGGGGGCCACATCAATTCCCTTTCAATTCAACAGTTTTATAGCGTTTTAGGCAACTCTTTTTTTCCTAATATAGCCGATTTGCTTAAGTGGCAGATCAACTGATATTCCCATTCTCTTTTCACTCACCTGTTTCAGACTGACAGAGCCTCCCATGGCCTGGGCCAGGTCACGTGCCAATTTATAGGAAAGGCCCGTTGAGTCAAGCTGATTGTGCCAGTCATCCGTACTACCATTATTTTCAAAGATCATTTTTGCCCGCTCTTCGAGCAACTCATTTTTACTACTTATAACTGTAAAGACGATTCTATTCTCATCTTTCACATCCATTTTCATTTCAATCACACCTTTCATCTGATGGTTGAAGGCGCTACTAATCAGGTTCTCAATAATTCGTTTTAACCTATATCCATCTGCATCCAGTGTGATCCTTCCATACTGCGTGGGAGTGGTCATTAACAATGCTATCCGGTAGTGCATCGTTCGGGCGACCCGTGAGTTAAAAAATTCATAAATCTCCTTAAAAAGGTCCTCTGCATAAACCTCCTCCCAACTTATCTTAAGACCTTGTGTTTCAAGTAAGGTCAGGTCGATCATGTTGTCCAATACTTTTAAGAGCGTTCGGCTACTATGTGTGATATAGTGCAAGTATTCATCCCTCTCATTATCTGTTAGCTGATTATCGCTCAAGAGATTTGCAAATCCCAGAATTGAATTCATCGGGGTCCTGATCTCGTGAGACATATTGGACAGGAATTTCTCTTTCACCTGTTCCCCTGCATCTCTGTGACTATGGTAAACACCTTCCAGCCACTCCAGCTTCTGTTTCAGTTTCCTGTTGTCAGAAAGCAACTCCTCATATGTCGGATTCTTTTCCATTCCAGAATGAAATCTCTGAACATTTCACAATAAATAGCCTGTATAATATCGCCGTTTCCGTAGAATTATCTTCTCGCTTATCTGCGGATTTTTTTCAGCAGCTTCCTGGCTTCAGTTGCCTTATCGCTGTTACCTGATGCGATTCTGGCAAATTGTCTGATTGCCCGCTCATTTTCATCAAGAGCCAGGAAACAGAGTCCCAGGTACCACTCAGCCTGTTCAATATAGAGGTTATCGTTGTGTTCGATCACCTTGTTCAATGAATTTTTGGCATCATAATATCGTTCAAGCTCATAATACGATATACCTGTATAAAGGTTGGTTCCTGCCAGATCGGGTTGTTCTTCCAGCACCTTCTCAAAATACATGGCAGCTTGCTCAAACTCACCCCTTTGATAGAGTATCTCAGCATTTTTCAGGATCAGATCGACCGTAGAATTGTCTGACCTGTTGATCAATGCCACCTCATAGGGTTTGTAGTACTTTTTAAGCAGATCCTTGTTATCCAAGGGCCGGTCAAGAATAGATGCCAGGCCAATGGCCAGGAACAGTGCAATTGCTGCCGTTGCAGCATAGTGCCATGGTTTAGTAAAGCGGATCGGTCCTTTACCGGTCCCTCCACCATTTTGTTTTTCTCGCCGCAAATCTGTAAGTTGTTCTCTGAATCCCAACACTTCCGTGTCGGACAGCGCTTCATCAATTTCCCGGTATAATTCCAGGTCGTTCTGAAGTTGAGAACTGACTTCGAGATCTGCTTCAAACCTCTTCATGTCCTTATCTGAAAGGTCATTGTCGAGGTACTTCTGGATAAAATGCCTGTCTCGTTTCATATCAGTATATAAATTAATATTTCATGCATAACTGTTTTGGAACGCCCCACTAATAGTGAATTTATCAACTATGGTCCGGTGAATCCTGACGATTCACTGGTCCTATTAATAGCTTGCTCCGACTCAGTGTCACTTGACGTTTCACTGAAGGATGGACATTGCACATTCAGGTTTTATGTTATTCAGTCAGCCATGATCAAGCAAACCGCTTTTTCCTGCTAATGAATATAACTTTCTCCTGACTGTTTGTTAAATCATTTCCTGTTTGGGCGAAAGCGGATTTATCCACTAAAGCTTAAGGAAAGATCTAAGTTCTACCCTTGCTTCATCGTTTCACCTGTCTACTCAATGAGATGTTACATTGAATTAGCGCCAGATAAAATAATCCAACAAGGGTGCTTGTCCTATATATTCCGGTACTGTCTGCCACTGCATTGGTCCCGGGAATTTCATTCTACACATGACAGTTCGAACGTTTTCGCAACTGTTTAAGGTCCCACTCTGACAAAAATGTCATAAGTGAAAAAAAAATCATTTTTGGGTTTTACTTTGGTTGCTTTCACCATCATCATCATCATCATCGGGCGGAGGAACAATCATATCTATCGGTTCACCTCCTCCAATAAGAAAATTCATTTCATTTTTTGTAATTGCATCTGTTGCAAAAGAATCGATTGTTGATTTTAAAGTTTTCATGACGTTTTTGTTAATTAGGGTTAATACTTGTTTTGTTGATCGTTCAACCCTTTATTCCAAAAACAACCAAAACGTTACCCAAAAAAAAAAGAAAAAATAACATTATCATAAATATTATTTCTAACTATTTGTTTTAGTGTTGTTTACAAAATATAAATAAATGCATGTATTTTTGCAATCATAAAATTATTTTGCTTTTTTTAATCTCGTGAAAACAATTATCTATATAGTAAGTCTTGGATTAGTATTAACCAATAGTATAATTGGGCAAGAGTATATTGATCCAAAGAAGCTAATTGCTTCATATAACAAACCCGGATTTAATTACTTAAAACAAGGAAATTACGATAGTGCAGAATATTATCTTCTCAAAACACTGGAACTTCAAGAAGCAACTTTGGGTAAATACCATCCGTTAACAGCTGGAACACATATAAATTTAAGTGTGATCTATAGGAACTTAAATAATTTTCAAACCGCTCTCAAACATCTTAATATAGCTGAAAAATACTATGTAGAAAATGATCCAAATTCTGAATTTCTAGGATATATATATAATAATAAGGGTAATGTTTACTATAGTTTTTCGGATTTTCGTGAAGCAGAATTGTATTACAATTATTGCCTTGAATTTTTTAATGCTCACAAACCATTGAATCCAGATGTATTTATTAAACCATATATTAATCTATTTAACATTTTAATATCCCAAGAAAGAATCGAAGAAGCAATTTTATTCCTAAATGAATTGGAAGTTGAGACTAATAATCAAAGATTAGGTTATTATAAGCACATATTCTTAGCGGAAGCATTTACCAGAATATCAAAATTCGAATTAGCGTTAATTGAGGCTAATACTGCCAAAAGTATATATGATGAATATTTCGCTCCAAATACCCCAATGCTTATGTTATACAATTATAGGGTAGCTAATATCAATGTCACATTGGGGCATTATGATATTGCACTACAATATTTATTAAATAATTTAGAAATTGCTAATAATACTAAATCGATTTCATTTGAAAAGCTATACCAAACATATTTGTTGATTGGTAATATACATTACCTAAAAGGAAATTACCGTAATTGCATTGCTTGGTTAACAACAACTATTGATAAATTATCAGATATTAATATTAATTCTACTGCTGCTGCTTATAACATCTTGAATGAACGTGCTTTCAATAGTGATATTATTGATTTTTTCAAATTATACGCAGATGCAGCTCGAAAATTATACCATGAAACAAATAACATAAATGATTTAATGGTTTCCTTAGAAAACTACTCTAAAAGTATAGATTATTTAAAAGTCTTCAGGTTACATATGAGAAATCCTGAAAGCATTCATCTTGAATCTCAGAAAAGGATTTCTATTATTCATGAAGCAGTTGATGCAGCCTCAAAATTGTTTATGATTACTGATAATCAAGACTATTTAGAAAAAGCATTTCTCTACGCAGAAAACATGAAGTCCTTTTCTTTATATTCCGAAATTAAAGGTGGCGAGGCAATGCAGTTTTCCGGACTGCCCATTGAAGTAAAAAATACAGAAATAGACTTAACAAGAAAGATAGAAGCATATAGTGAACTCATATATGAAGAAAAGTCTAGGATTAATCCTGATAAAGAAGTATTAAGAAATTATAATGAATCTTTTTTTAAGTTAAAAGATAATTATAATTCTCTTCTAGATTCCATAGAAAGGCACTACCCCAAATATTTTGAATTAAAATACAATCCAAAATTCATTACATTGAAGGAGGTACAGGAAAAGCTTAAAAAAAATGAGTGTATTGTTGAGTATGTATTGTCCGATAGCGTGCTGACTACTTTCGTAATCGACAGAAAACAGATCAATGTGCTTACGCAGGAAATTGAACCTGCATTCCATGTAAACTGCTTTGCATATTATCAACTGCTTCAAAATCAGGATTTCAGCAAAAATGTTCGGGAAACTTACAGGGAATATGTAACACTTGGACAAATGTTCTATGAGGTCCTTGTTAAACCAGTGCTTGAAGTAACCGACAGCCGTGAGATTACCTTTGTCCCCGATGGTGCCATTATGTACCTCCCATTCGATTCATTTATCACGGCCGATGTCGATAAGGAATATATAAATTATCGCGACCTGCCCTACCTGATTTATGATTTATCAGTGGGCTATTCCCATTCATCTACCCTGCTTTTCAGCGAACGGATCAAAACAAAATCACCTCACGAAAAAGTGCTGGCCTTTGCTCCCGAATATGAGAACCTTATGGATGATGATATTCCAATCGTATGGAACCGCCAGTCAAATCCCGATTTCCTGATGCCACTGCCGGGTGCGAAGAGAGAGGTTGAATACATTTCCAAAGCCGTGCCGTCTGAAGTGTTCATGGACTTCGAAGCTACAGAGAGAAACTTTAAACAATATGCTTCCGATTACGAAGTGCTGCACCTCGCCATGCACACCATCATGGATGATGAAAACCCGATGTATTCAAAACTGGCTTTCACGAGGGATTTTAACGATACTACCCAGGACCATAACCTATTTACCTATGAGATCTATAATATGAAGCTGAACGCAGAAATGGTGGTGCTAAGCTCCTGCTCCAGTGGGTACGGTAGAATGCAAAAAGGTGAGGGGATGATGAGTATGGCCCGTGGTTTTATCTATGCCGGTTGCCCCAGCATAGTCATGACCCTCTGGCAGGTGTCGGATCATTCCAGTGCCGAACTGATGAGTGGATTTTATAAGCACCTCAAAAAAGGTAAAAGCAAAAAGAGAGCACTCAGGGAAGCTAAAATTGATTACATTACCTCCTCCGACAAACTGAAAGCCAACCCATATTTCTGGTCAGCCTTCATGATGGTGGGAAATAACAGTCCTCTATACCGTAAATCTACAGGATTCTATATAATCATCTTTTTATTGGGATTCACATTGCTTTTTCTTGGATTAACCTATAAAAAGGAATTAAAAAAACTCAAGCGCAATAACAAATAGCTAACTATACTATTTGGTGATAGGTTGGTTGGCTTTTAGGTAAGCCGACCGGTGAAAGACAAGCATACAGAAAATAAATGCGTGCAAAAATCAAACTCAGTCGTCCAGCAACGCCTGATACGCTTTGTCATCCTTAATGCGGTTCACCAGATATTCCTTGCAGAAATGCCTGCGCTTCCTTACATAGGTATCACTCCTGAAACCCAACTTCTCTGCAATCTCCTTCGATGAGATATTCTGCCCGGTCATAACAAGTATCTTCTGACAATCTTCCGGGATAAGGATAAGATTTCGTTGGTATACAGCCATCCTCAAATCTTTGTCCTGCACTGGGGGTGGCTCTTCGAACTCAATAAACTCCTCCATCTCCCTTTTCAACTCTGTAACCTCCATTTTCTTGTCCTCCCTGATCTTTTTCAGCCAGATCAGCCTGGCAACAGAATACAGAAACGTGGAAAATGTGCTCGTCAACTCAAAATCGGGTTCTTCACGCAACCGTTTGAAAACAATGATCAGTGCCTCCTGAAATACATCTTCAGAATCATCATCAGACCCACTGTTTTTCAACACCATTGAGCTGACCATTCCGAAATTCTCCTTGTATATGAATTGAATTACCTCGTTGTCCCGTTTCCTGAGACCACGTATGATATCTTCATCTGAGAATTTCTTCATGAAATTTTAAAGTAAATCCGTTGGTTCCATTTCAGCCGAATGACAAATATAATTAATCTCCTTTATGTTATACCCCCGCAGCGAAAACTTATCAAAATTACTGCGAATTACCTGAATTAATCCTACATTTGATCGCTGAATAAAAATCCCCCATGATGGAGAATCTTTTAGCTAAATACCGCATACTACTTGAAAATACAGGACTGTCAGAGCAGTGGGCAAACTTGCTGGAAAATTTTACTGTGCTTTTGCTGATCGCCCTATTGGCCTTCCTGGCCGACCGGATCGTTAAATTCATCCTGATCCGCCTGGTTGGAAACATGATACAAACATCAAAAAACAGATATGATGATATTCTCCTGAAAAAAAGGCTTTTTGCCCGTATTGCCCATATCGCTCCTGCCCTGGTGGTCAATGCAACGGTGGTGTTCCTTGTTGATGCGCCAGGACTGGTTGGCTTTATTAAGGTGATCACTGAATTATATATTATCCTGATCGTTGCACTGGTGCTTGATTCACTTATCAGTGCACTGCATGAAATCTATATGCATCTTCCGGTTTCTAAAGGGAGGAATATTAAAGGATATGTGCAGCTTGTCAAGATCCTGGTCTATATTATAGCTGTCCTGGTAGCTATTTCTATTCTAACCGATAAATCGGTAGCAGGACTTTTAACCGGACTTGGTGCATTCGCTGCAGTACTGATGCTTGTATTCAAGGATACTATTCTGGGCCTCGTTGCCAGCATCCAGATAGCTGGAAATAATATGGTACATGTGGGAGACTGGATCTCTATGCCGAAATATGACGCCGATGGCGATGTGATTGATATTGGACTGAATGTTGTAAAGGTTCAGAATTGGGACAAAACCATCGCAACAATTCCTACCTATGCCCTGGTCTCTGAATCATTTAATAACTGGAGGGGAATGGAGGAGTCCGGTGGGCGCCGCATCAAGCGATCAATCAATATCGATATGCATAGTGTGCAGTTCGTCGATAATGAGACGATCAAAAAATACAAGGAGATCAGGATTCTCCGCGAATATCTTGAAAAGAAAGAGAAAGAGATAGAAGATTTCAATAAAAAGGTCGGCGCTGATACCTCCAACCGGATCAATGGCCGCAGACTGACCAATATCGGAACATTCAGAAAATACCTTGAACTGTACCTGAAGAACCACCCTATGATCCATACAGAAATGACATTTCTCGTCAGGCATCTCCAACCCACAGAAAAAGGTATCCCCATTGAAATATATGTTTTCAGCAAAGACCAGGCCTGGGCAAATTATGAAGCAATACAGGCCGATATATTCGACCATATCATGGCAGTGATTCCAGAATTCGGACTCAGGGTATTCCAAAACCCTACAGGCGAAGACTGGAAGAGCCTTATACAGGCAAAAACCGAACGATAGTCCCCAATCAGCAGCTCACCTTCTGAACCTAAACCTACCATAATGATACGGGCTCTTTTCTATGCCTTCAGCTTATCCAGTAAAATATAATTCATGAAAGTGGTCTCACTTTTTGCCACTTACAGGACATTCCAATATTTCATATGCTTTTTGAGTAGCATCCTTAAAGTAATCAAATACAAAAGTTTCCGGAATCAAATCGGTAAGATGTTGCTTTTTCAATTCCTCTTTAATATCAGGATTCACTCCTGAAAGGAGGATGATTATGTTTTTTCCTCGTAATATTTTTATGGTATCTTTTAAATTATGTAATCCTGTCCCATCAATAAATGAGACGTGCCTCATTCTGATAATCAACACCTTGCACTTTAATCCAATCTCTTCAATAGCCTCCGAATATCTTCTCGCAGAGGCAAAAAAAAGTGGCCCGCTGATCTCATAAATGTTTAACCCATTTGGGAGGTCCGAATAATTTTCAATTAAATCGCTATCAATAGTGCTATAAATCCTTTTTTCACTAATGTCAGACATTCTTTTCATGAATAAAATTGCAGATAACAAAACACCAATCTCAATTGCCAATGTTAAATCGTAGAACACTGTAAGGAAAAATGTTGTGAGCAAAATAAGCATATCAAAATACGACCCCTTCAGAATAGAGACAAAAGACCTCCATTCGCTCATATTGTATGCGACAACAATAAGGATTCCTGCTAAACATGACATAGGGATCAATTTCGCCCATTTTCCAAGAAATAGCATGATCAACAACAATGAAACGGAATGTACCATTCCGGAGATGGGTGTTCTTCCTCCATTTTTTACATTTGTTGCTGTTCGGGCAATTGCTCCTGTTGCAGGAATACCGCCAAAGAAAGGGGTCACAATATTGGCAATTCCCTGGGCAATCAGTTCAGTATTGGATCGGTGCTTGCCTCCAATCATACCATCAGAAACAACAGCTGAAAGCAAAGACTCAATCCCGCCTAATAAAGCAATAGTAATAGCAGGTGCGATATAGTTTTGCAACTCGCTAAAATGAAAATGAGGAATAGTAATTCGAAAATCATTTGGAATGGAGCCAAAAAAGGTTTCAATGGTTGCTACATCTATATCAAACAGACTAACAGCAGAGGTAATTATAATAATTGCCAAAAAGGAGCCTGGTATTTTAGAGATTACTCTTCTCGAGAAAACTGTAATCAGAATGGTTGCCACAGTCAACATAAGAGCACTCCAATGAATGTTCCCGATATTGGAAAAGTAAACCATCCATTTCTCATGAAATTCAGAGGGCACTTTATCGATGGGTAGTCCAAGTGCATCTTTGATTTGGGTTGAGAAAATGACCAGGGCAATGCCACTTGTAAATCCAACCACCAGGGAGTGTGGAAAAAATTTCAATAAAGTTCCCAGTTTTAATAAACCGAAGGCAATCAGAAAGATGCCGGCAAGTATGGTTGAAATTATAAGCCCATCTATACCATATTGCTCAACGATACCATAGACGATCACAACAAATGCGCCTGTCGGACCTCCAATCTGAACCCGGCTACCCCCCAACAGCGAAATCAAAAAACCAGCGACAATTGCAGTTATCAGACCTTTTTCCGGGGATACCCCAGATGCCACTGCAAAAGCAATCGCCAGAGGCAAAGCTACTATTCCAACTACGATACCTGATAAGATATCGGTTGATATTTGCTTTCTTTCAATTCCCGATTTGAGAATTGTAAAGAATTTAGGCCTAAAAACAGTACCCATATGTATTATCCTATGAAATAAGTTGCAATATTAATTCTAAAATAATATGAATATGCTAATGCTGCATGTTTTTTTTGCCATTATTCCCTGGGGTGAGTAGATGCCTGTTGCAGATAAAATATAAAAGCTTTCAATAAACCCGTTAAATATCTGGTATCAATGTTTCGATCATATGATCCGAAATCAACACTATTCTATAACATATTTCTATCTATTGCAAATACGATTCAGTTGACTAAATTTAAACTCTCTAAGTATATTGATCGAAAAACTTTAAAATATCAACTGATTACTGAAGATTTCGGAGAATCAGCAACCAAATAGGTCTGATTATAAGAATCTGATTTACGGAATCGACGGCACAAAACAAGGAATAACAATATGGAACAGCCAACACAATTAGACAAACTCGACAAGAAGATACTGTCTCTAATCACAAAAAATGCCAGGATTCCCTACCTCGAAGTGGCACGCGAATGTAACGTCTCTGGTGCTGCCATTCACCAACGCATCCAACGACTCATGAAACTGGGTATCGTATCCGGCTCGGAATTCACCCTCGACCCGAAGAAAATCGGCTTTCAAACCTGCGCCTATGTCGGGATCTACCTCGATAATGCCGGACTCTTCCCCGAAGTGGTGGAGCAGCTAAAGAAGATTCCTGAAATAACCCAGTGCCATTACATCACCGGCGGATACTCCATCTTCATAAAAATCTACACAAGAAACAACGAGGACCTCAAACATGTGCTTGTAGAAAAGCTGCAATCAATCGCCGGGGTGTCTCGCACAGAAACATTTATCTCCCTCGAAGAGAGCTTCAGTCGCCAACTCCCACTCGATTAGTCGTGCTGAAATCGCTGTCGCACTGCCTCGTAGATAATAATCCCGGCAGCTACAGACACATTCAACGACCCGATCTTACCGTACTGGGGGATCGCAATGGCATGGTCAACATACGGTAGCAACGCCGGTGAAATACCTGTATCTTCCGCCCCCATCAATATCGCTGCCGGTCCGGTAAAATCGGCTTCGTAAAGCGACCCCTCCGCCTTCTCCGTAGCAGCAAATACCTGCAGTCCGCTCCCTTTTAGATACTCCAGCAACTGACGCAAATCGGGATGCCGGCATACCGGAATGCTGTGCAACGCACCCGCAGAGGTCTTCACCGCCTCGGCGGTGATCCGTGCGCTCCCGCGGTAAGGCACCACAATCGCATCCACACCGGCACACTCCGCCGTACGTGCAATGGCGCCAAAGTTCCGCACATCGGTCACCTGATCAAGCACCAGCACCAAAGGTGTCCTCCCACTTTCAAAAAGCTGCGATAAT
>CAYSMO010000014.1:0-24928 GCA_964432125.1 uncultured Bacteroidaceae bacterium
GGAGGTTATCTTTGGGGAGGTTATCTTTGGGGAGGTTATCTTTGGGGAGGTTATCCTGAGATCTCTTTTCATCAGAATCACTGTTCTGATCAGCCTTATTCTGGTGGACATTGCCCTTTTGCTGATTGTTTTGGGGGCTGCTATTCATTGCAGGTTCTGCCCGAACCTGCCTTGTTTCAGATTGAGCATTTTTAGGCGGACGTCCACGGCGCTTTTTTGGTGGATTCTGAGCTACCGCCTTTTCAGGATTAGGGGTATCTTTCCTCTTTGCTGTCTTGGACTCAGAAGCCACAATAGCCTGCATATCAAGGATCTTATAAATCAAATCCTGTTTACGAAAGGATTCTACCCGTTTTACTTTTAACTCTT
This sequence comes from uncultured Bacteroidaceae bacterium, assembly GCA_964432125.1. GTDB lineage: Bacteria > Bacteroidota > Bacteroidia > Bacteroidales > M55B112. Next base: position 370 of record CAYSMO010000014.1, read on the forward strand.
TAGCAATTTCCCGCAATTCAGCAAGAAGCTTGTTGTTCAATTCTTGAATATCGTACATAAAAAATGTTATGATGTTGGATAATTAATACGAAAAAGGAAATAATCTGGAAGATTCAGACTTCTGTTTTTCTTGAAATTCGTTGCAATATTAAATAATTAAAACATACTTACAAAATAATATGCTACTTCTTTAAAACTTAATTTGTTCGCTAACCTGTTCATTCAGAGCATTTAACGTAAAGTTAGCCTGTCAGTAATACAGCATAAACAACTTATAATCAGTCGAATATAATGGCATTTCTTAAAGTTACTGAAATTGACCAATAAATGCAAAAATTTGCTTTAAAACAGAAAAAAGATGATAGATTTTCCATACTTTTTTGTATCCTTACCATGCAAATAGTGAAAAGCAAGATTAACCCCCCGTACCAATTACTTTTTTTATGCGTCAACTTAAGATCATCAAGCAAGTGACAAATAGGGAGACCCCCTCCCTGGATAAATATTTGTATGAGATTGGGAAAGTTGATCTGATCTCAGCCGAGGAAGAGGTGGATCTGGCTCGTCGGATCAAAAAGGGTGATACCCAGGCTATGGAAAAGCTGATCAAAGCCAATCTGCGTTTTGTTGTATCTGTATCTAAACAATATCAAAACCAAGGGCTTAGCTTGCCGGATTTAATTAATGAAGGAAACCTGGGGCTAATCAAGGCAGCACAGCGATTTGATGAAACCAGGGGGTTCAAATTCATCTCATATGCGGTCTGGTGGATCAGACAGTCGATTTTGCAGGCGCTTGCTGAGCAGGCGAGAATTGTGAGATTGCCGTTGAATAAAATCGGATCGATCAACAAGATTAACAAGACATATGCCGAGCTTGAACAGAAATTTGAGCGTGAACCTACCGTTCTGGAAATTGCAACGGTACTGGAGATCGCACCGGAAGATGTAAAAGAGGCAATCAGAAGTTCCGGTCGTCATGTTTCCATGGATGCTCCCCTTCTTGATGGTGAAGATGGGAATATGTATGATGTATTACTGAATGATGATGCACCCGGACCTGACAAAGGTTTGTTGAATGATTCACTTAGAAAAGAGATCGAACGTGCATTATCTACACTGACATACCGGGAGGCAAGTATCATTCGACTCTATTTCGGACTTAATGGCAAGCACCCGCATACCCTGGAAGAAATCGGTGAGGAGTTCAACCTCACCAGGGAAAGGGTCAGACAGATCAAGGAAAAAGCGATTAAAAGATTGAAGCACACCAGCCGAAGCAAAATCCTGAAAAGTTACCTGGGATAAACCGATACTTTTTCAATTGCTACTTCTTTATAATACTTCCTGCACTTGAGGTACTACTTCTTATTACGTTAGATCAATCGATTTTTATCACCAGTCCTTTCAGATACTCTCCTTCAGGATGGTAGATACTAACTGGATGATCGGCAGGTTGGGTAACCTGGTGCAATATTTTTACATCTCTTCCAGTATTGGCGGCAGCGGCAAAAACCGACTTCCTGAAATTCTCCTTGCTTACGGCCTGCGAACAGCTGAAAGTAAACAACAAACCTCCCGGCCGAATCTGGGATATTGCTTTATGATTCAGTCTTTTATATCCTTGAAGTGCATTATTCAAAACCCGCTGGTGCTTTGCAAAGGCAGGGGGATCGAGAATTATAAGATCATATTTTTGATTAATATTTTCAAGGTACTCAAATGCATCTGCTGCAAATGCCTTATGGTTTGTCTTACCCGGAAAGTTCATTTCCATATTCTGCATTGTAAGATCAATGGCATGATTTGAACTATCGACGCTATGAACCATTTTCGCCCCGCCTCCGGCAGCATACACACTAAATCCTCCGGAAAAACAAAACATATTCAAAACGCTTTTCCCTGCAGAATAATGCTCAACCAGCTTTCTGTTTTCCCGCTGATCTATAAAAAACCCAGTCTTCTGCCCCCTCTCCCAGTCAACCTTAAACGTATACCCATGCTCATGAACCTCCCCTTGCAATCTCTCTCCGTATAAAAGCTCATCTATTGGTTGGATCCCAGGTTTCTCATGAAGGGTATTGCTGCTTTTGTTGTATATGGTATCCACGGGCAAACCATCTAAACTTTGGATAATCCCGGCTATCTTATTCAAATTTTTGAACATCCCTGTCGAATGGACCTGGATAACAACTGTACCATTATAATAATCGACAATCAAGCCTGGTAAACCATCGCCTTCAGCATTTACCAGCCGGAACACTTCCCTCTTTCCGGGAAGAAAAAGATCCTCTTCCTGCCGGTGGTTCCATGCCCTCTGAATTTTATTCTCCCAAAAATCATCTCCCGGATTGATCTCACCAATGGAGAGCATTCTTATAGCAATGGAGCCTTCGGAAAAATGTCCTGAGCCCAACTTCTCGTCCTTGTTATCATAAACACCAACAATATCACCCTCGGATGGATTTCCATATATCTTCTTAATCGCTCCTGAAAACACCCAGGGATGCCTTCTGCGCAGCGACTGGTCTTTTCCCGATTTGAGAACGATTTTTACCTGTCCGGTCATTAATAATTTTTTAAGGAATTGCGTAATGTGTGGTACATCTCAAGGCATACCCAGGCATCCGTTGCGGCATATCGGAGCTGCTGATCGGTAAGAGAATCTGATTCCCAGTTGGACAGTTGCTGAGATTTTGAAATCTTGTATCCCAGAATAATGGCTGCCATCTTTTTCAGACTTTTGGATTCAATATTAAATGCTTCAACATATTTCTGAAGATCAATGAAGCCACCCGGGGTGAATTGAACGAGTTGTCTCAGTCTCTGCATATCATCTGCTAATCCGGCCCCGATCTTAAGCAATGATTCATCTTCAAGAAACGATCTTAACATCTCGGGAATGCCAATTTTATTTATCCGGAACAGCCAGGCCACATCGGTGCTGGCCACCTGTATGAGTGCAACCCTGTTATTCACACCTTTTTTATAATTCGGTTTTGTTTCTGTGTCGAATCCGAGGATATCATATTTACTAATCTCCTGCATAGCATCGAAAAATGCGGCGCTGTCTCCAATAATTTTAACCTCGCCTTCAAACTGCCTGATATTTAACTTGTTTATCTCGTCTTTGTCTATTTCGCTTCTGAACATTAAATATCCTCCTCATTTAAATCCTGCATCCTTGTAAATAATGAATTATCATAGGCGGGCCGATCTTCATTTTCCGGCAACTCTGGTGATTCTAAGTTCGGCTCCAGATTTATCTTCAATACAAATAACCTGTTCAATGCCTGCAATGCATTGAGTAGTTTTACACTCCAATAATTCTCAAAATTATCCATTACCTCCCATACAGCGTCATTCATGATCTCTTCTATTCCCTGCCTGTATTGCATCGTGAAATTTTTCAAATCCTGGTATATATCTGCGAGGTCCTCTGAAATTTTATGGGGAACGAGATCCGTCCGGTCGAATTCGTCATCATCGGCAATACGCAGATATTCATTGTGCTTACCAAGGAGGTTCATCACCTCCTGGTAAATCAACGACCAGTCCTGCTCGGTAACAAACTTCTCATTGCTGCTTTCCATCAGCGGCTCCATCTCTTCGATAGCTATAAACGTATTGTAAACACGCGAAAGCATCTGAAGTGAAGAACGGATAAATTCGTTGGAGTCCGACTGGTCAGCCTCCTCAATCCATTTGCAATATTCGTTGGCAGACATTACAAACTCCAGGACTTCAGGAGCATATACTCCTGTACCCTGCATGTTCTCTTGATCACTCATGCTGCAAAAGTAAGAAAAAAGAATGGTTCATACCGAAATTAAACTGTTTGCATGCAGCAAACTTATTGGGCACTTTCAAATTTAAGATCTTCCCTTCGAAAAATCCTCCCCTCCTCCAACAGGCGTTCCATTACCATGGCAACATCCTCCTGGTTTCTGTCCAGCCTCTTTACCAACAAAGGAAGATCTGCTGCTTCAGATTGCAGAAGATATAGTATTTCCTCAGTAATGATATCATATTCTGATGGTGAAATCCCACTATCCCTTTTATTGGTACAAACATCACACTTTCCACATCTTCCTGAATTTTTTTCTCCAAAATAGGACAAAAAATACTTACTCCGGCATTTTGAATCGCCTTTCGCGTATGCAAGCATTTCATTGACCCTCTCAATATATCGTTCCTTTCTAAATTTATATTGATCGACCGAAATACGTACATTGCGCTCCTCAAGCCTTTCTTCGAGCAGTGTGATCACTGGATTTCCTTTCCTGGGAATATAATTGATCACCTTCATTCCCGCCAGTTTTACAAGGAAATGATAAACCTCCTCCTGTGTCATCCCGGCGCGTTTGGCCAGGGTATATTCATCAAAAGAAACATACTGTGAAAACAACCCGGTATAGGAACGCAGCAACAGCTTAATAAATGCATCGAATTTTGGATTCTTTACCTGAAATTTATATAGATCATCACGTCCGACTGTAAAATGGATCCGTGACGGATGATTAATCTCATCTGATATTTCAAAATAGCCTTCCCGCGATAAGATCTTCAATGCGCTTGTTACCGTAATAGCGTTGTACCTGTATACAGAAAGGAATTCCCCCAGCAGGAAATCAACAGAGGCCCCCTTTCCTCCTCCCACAGGAATTTGAAGATGATTAAAAAGAGCATTGTAGATTTCCCGTAAAAGGCCAAATCCCGGGAAATTCACCTCAATTCTTCTTTCTGCCATTTTCTCATCAGCATTGCTGTATAAAAGGATGGCCCACGCATCCTTCTCATCCCTCCCTGCCCTTCCTGCTTCCTGAAAATAGGCCTCCGGAGAATCGGGCAGGTCCATATGTATTACAAACCGAACATCCGGCTTGTCAATCCCCATTCCAAATGCATTGGTGGAGACCATTATTTTTGTTTTATTCCTTTGCCAGTCATCCTGCTTCTTCATTCTTGCCTCAAATTTCAGTCCGGCATGGTAGAAATCTGCACTGAATCCGCTTTTCACTAATAGTTCAGTCAGTTCTCTTGTTTTCCGGCGATTTCTGACATAGACGACTCCGGTCCCGTATATCTTCTTAACAATGTTAAGCAATTCTCCATGCTTGTCTTCAGTTTTTCTGACCAGGTAGATAAGGTTTTTCCGTTCGAAGCTTTTCTGGAGCACATTCGCTTCCCGAAAGCGAAGCTTCTCCATAATATCCTTTGCCACCCATGGAGTAGCTGTCGCTGTCAGAGCCATAACAGGTGCTTCTGGAAGCAAGTCCCTCAGCTCAGCAATCTTCAGATAGGATGGACGAAAATCGTATCCCCATTGTGATATGCAGTGAGCCTCGTCGACAACAATAAGATTAACATTCATCTGCTGAACCCTCACTCTGAAAATTTCGGTGGAAAGGCGCTCAGGGGATAAATACAGAAATTTAAAATCTCCATAAACACAGTTATCGAGAGCGGTATCGATCTCTACCCTGTTGAGACCGCTGTGAATGGACATTGCCTTAATGTTGCGCGACTTAAGGTTCTCCACCTGGTCCTTCATCAGTGCGATCAGAGGGGTAATGACAAGACAAATACCCTCCATAGCCAATGCTGGAACCTGGAAAGTAATAGATTTCCCACCTCCCGTGGGCATTAATGCAAGTGTATCGGCCCCGGAATCGGCCGATTTCACAATATCCTCCTGCAGCGGACGAAATGAAGAGTATCCCCAGTACTGTTTTAGAATATCATGATGCACACCCATATATTACTAGTTTTCAAAGGGATAAATTATTATTGTTAACAATCCTTAAACCCTGAAAAAGAAGCCTGTTAATTGGTCATTTTTTTGTATTTTTGCCACATTTAAAAATAATCAAATAAATGTAAAATGTCTTTCATCGAAAAAAAAATAGAATCCGAGGGATTAACATTTGACGATGTACTGCTGGTTCCGGCATTCTCCCAGGTGCTTCCAAGGGAGGTTTCCCTGGCCAGTAAATTCTCAAGGAATATTGATCTCAACACTCCTATTGTCTCAGCTGCCATGGATACGGTTACAGAAGCGAGTCTCGCAATAGCTATTGCCAGAGAGGGCGGTATTGGAGTGATTCACAAGAATATGACGATTGAGGAGCAGTCAGCAGAAGTGCGAAAAGTTAAGCGTGCTGAGAGTGTAATGATTCATGAACCGATCACCATTACCAGGGAAGGAAATGTTCAGGATGCCCTTAAACTGATGAAAGAGTATAAGATTGGGGGTATACCTGTAGTAGATGACAATAGGGTGCTGATTGGCATTGTCACCAACAGGGATTTACGTTTTCAGCAAGACATGGAACGTCCTGTTGGGGAAGTGATGACGAGCAAGAATATTATAACCACTACCAGCAACACAGACCTGGTGCAGGCAGGGAAAATCCTTCAACAGCACAAAATTGAAAAATTACCGGTGGTCGACAAGGACAACAAGCTTATAGGACTCATTACTTACAAAGACATTACAAAATCGAAAGACCGTCCGAATGCCGCGAAGGACAGCAAGGGAAGGCTCAGGGTTGCCGCTGCAGTTGGTGTGTCGGGCAATGTGGAGGATAATGTTAGGGCATTGGTTGAAGCCGGTGTTGATGCCATTGTAATTGATACAGCGCACGGGCATTCGAAAGGTGTGATTGATACGTGCAAAAGAATAAAGGATAAATTCAACACGATTGATATCGTTGTCGGTAATATTGGTACAGCTGATGCTGCCAAAGCACTGATCGACGCAGGAGCGGATGCACTCAAAGTAGGCATCGGTCCCGGATCGATCTGTACAACCAGGGTTGTGGCCGGAGTAGGTGTACCGCAGCTGACAGCCATATTTGATGTTGCAACAGAAGCAGCCAAACATGATATTCCTGTGATTGCCGACGGTGGAATACGGTATTCCGGAGACATCGTTAAGGCCCTTGCCGCAGGTGCAAATACAATTATGGCAGGCTCTCTTCTGGCCGGTGTAGAAGAGTCGCCCGGAGACACCATTATATACAACGGCAGAAAATATAAATCCTACCGTGGCATGGGATCTGTTGAGGCGATGCAGCAGGGATCAAAGGATCGGTATTTTCAAGATGTGGAAGATGATATCAACAAGCTGGTTCCGGAAGGAATAGTTGCCAGAGTGCCATTTAAGGGCTCGCTAAACGAAGTGATCTACCAGATGATTGGCGGACTGCGAGCTGGCATGGGTTATTGCGGTGCCGGAGACATCAGGACACTGCAACAGGCAAAATTTGTTAGAATCACAAATGCCGGTGTTGCAGAGAGTCATCCCCATGATGTAACCATTACCAGGGAGTCTCCTAATTACAGCAGATAATAAGCCAAAGATTAAACCGTTAATAGAACAGACTAAATTTTTATGCTATGACAAAACTAAGATTTCCTATGGCGTTCTTTATGGCGCTCACTTTTTTCGTTCATTTGAACAGTCAGAATATATTAATGACTATTGATGACAAAGAGATTTCGCTTGAAGAATTCGAAAGGATCTACAATAAAAACAACAGTAACATCTCTACAAATAAGCAGACCCCGGAAGAGTATCTGGATCTCTTTATCAATTTCAAATTAAAGGTTATTGAAGCCGAAAACCTCGGGATGGACACTACTGCTAAATTCCTGAATGAATTCAATATGTACAAAGAGCAGCTTGCAAAACCTTATATGACTGATGAAGAAACAAAGCAAGCCCTTATGAAAGAAGCATATGAGCGAATGAAGTGGGATGTGCATGTGAGCCACATTTTACTCGGACTTGGAAGTCAGGCCTCACCTGAAGATACACTGGCCAGATATAACAAGGCAATTGAAATCAGGGAACGTATTATACAGGGGGAGGATTTTGAAACTGTTGCACGCGCTACTTCAGAAGATCCGGGCGCAAGGATCAACGGCGGGGACTTAGGGTATTTTACTGCTTTCATGATGGTTTATCCTTTCGAGACAGCAGCATATAGCCTTAAGGAAGGAGAAATTTCAATGCCGGTAAGGACACAGCATGGATACCACATCATTAAAAAACATGATCAACGTCCGGCTGTAGGACAGGTGAAGGTGGCCCATATCTTTATCAGAAATCCGGAAGATGGCAGGCCGGAAGATCAGGAGGCCGCACGAAACCTGGCTTTAGCAATAGGCGACAGCCTGAATATGGGTGTTGAATTCAGCCTCCTTGCCAGTCGACACAGCGACGACAGAAACAGTGCAACCAATGGAGGTGAATTGCCATGGTTCGGAACGGGAAGAATGATCAGATCGTTCGAAACCAAAGCATTCGGAATTAAGGATAAGGGTAACTTTAGTGAGCCTTTCAAAACTGAGTATGGATGGCATATTATCAAACTATTGGATAGAAAAGGGATTGGAACATATGAAGAGATGGAATCTGACCTTCAATCTCAGGCTGTAAAAGGTGACCGCGACAGGGTTAAAAGACAACGCTACCTTGAAAAACTGAAAGAGAATTATGGATTTATATTAAACAAAGAATTATATAACAGGCTCTATTCCATAGTTGATTCAACTATTTTTACTGGCGAGTGGGACGGCTTCAGCAACAATGCAAGATTTGAAGAGTCCCTTTTTACAATTACAGGAAAGAAAATCAGCCTTGGCGATTTTGTGAGTCACATGGTCGATGTGCAGAAAAAACGTTCCCCGGTTCCTATTGAAAACTATGTTGATATGATGTTTAACCAATATGTGGAAGAGCTCCTCCTTGATATGGAAAAAGAGAGTCTGCCTGAAAAGTATCCGGAATACAAATACATTCTCCAGGAATACCATGACGGAATCCTTCTATTTGAGCTAATGGATCAAAAAGTCTGGTCAATGGCGGTTCAGGACAGTACGGGAATGGAAGAGTTTTTCGAAGAACACAGATCTGATTATATGTGGGATGAAAGAATGGAAGCAATCATCGTAACATGTGACAGCGCTGCAGATATAGATGCCGTAAGGAAACGGGCATCCGGGATTGCCAAAGGCAGATGGTGGAATGAAAAAAGGCTGAATAGGAGGTTTTGTGAAAGGGATTCTGCATGCATAACTCTCGAAAAAATAAGGGTTGAAGAAGGTAATAACAAACATGTAGATGCACTAGGCGGATCGTTGGGAGCCGGCGATGTTTATACCGAGAACGGATTGTTTAAGTTCGTAATAACCACAGCCGTTCTTCCCCCTATGGAGAAAGAACTAAATGAAACACGGGGACAGGTAACCTCTGATTATCAGGATTATCTGGAGAAGAAATGGATTGAGGATCTGAGAAAAAAATACAAGGTAGACATAAACAAAGCGCTTTTATCTGAAATAGAATTTTGATTTGACAAAACTGTTAACTATACATGCTTCATTGTTGGTCTGTCTGGTAATTATTGGGCTGGCAAGCTGTAATATTATAGAAGCGGAAAAAGCAGATCAACCGGTGGCACGTGCATTTGGTAAATATCTTTATCGATCGGACATAATGGATGTTATACCAGACGGAACAAGCAATCAGGATTCAGCTATTATCGCCCGTAATTACATAGACACATGGGTGCGGACACAACTGATGCTCAACAAAGCTGAGGAGTCACTTTCTGAAGAACAGAAAAACGTTAACAAGAAAATTGAGGAGTACAGGTCTTCTCTTTTAATCTATTCCTACCGTCAAAAGCTTTTACTGCAAAAAATGGACACAGTGATCTCCAACAAGGAGATCTCCGATTATTACGAAAAAAACATTGACAACTTCATTCTTGCAAGTGAAATTGTTAAGGCTGTATTTGTTAAAGTTCCTGTAACTGCGCCTAATATTGGCGATGTAAGAAACTGGATCAGATCAGGATCGATCGAGAATCTGGATAAGCTGGAAAAATACTGTATCAATTATGCTGATAAATTTGATGTGTTCAACAATTCATGGATCTACTTTAATACCCTGATGAAACAGGTTCCGGTAACGATCAGTCAGCCTGACAGATTTCTGAGATATAACAAAAACATCGAAACCAGTGATTCTCTTTTTCACTATTTCTTGCATATATCCGACCACAAGTCAGAAGGAGAAATAATACCGCTTGAGTTTATCAGAAATGATATAAAAAGTATACTCCTCAATAAAAGGAAGATTGAGTTCTATAACGATCTCGAAAAAAAGGTGTATAATGATGGTGCGAATCGCAATCTATTCGAAATTTACTAAATCAATGAGAAGAATAAAATATTATATCATAGCAGTATTAACCATGGCCAGTATACAACCATCCATGGCGCAGGAAAATGCTTATATATTAGACAGGGTTGTAGCAGTAGTTGGAGATTTTCACGTTCTGCAGTCAGATATAGAACAGCAGTACCTCCAAATGAAAATGAGTCAGCAATACCTGCCTGAAAATATTAAATGTGAAATTCTAAATTACTTCATCGAGCAGAAATTAATGATGAGTCAGGCAAAAATTGATAGTATTGAGGTATCTGAAAGTCAGATTGAAATGTCAATGGAATCAAGACTGAGTAATTTTATCAGTCAATTTGGAAGTGAAGAGGAGATGGAGGAGTACTTCAATAAAACAATCTTTGATATCAGGGATGATCTTAGAAAAACCATGAAAGAGATGATGATTACACAACAGGTTCAACAATCCATCATCGGAGAAATTGATCCCACACCTTCCGAGGTCAGGTCCTTCTACCATTCATTAGATCAAGACAGCATCCCATATATTGATACAGAGGTAAAAATTGCACAAATTATTACCTATCCTCCTGTTAATGAAGATGCGATTTTTGAGGTGAAGGAAAGATTGCTCGAGTTAAGGGAAAGGATCATTAATGGCGAGAGTATGTCGACTTTGGCCATTCTGTACTCCGACGACCCTTCGGTTACTTCCAATTTCGGTGAAATAGGTTTTCAAAACAAAAGGGACCTGGATCCGGCTTATGTGGAAGCAGCGTGGGCTCTGAAGGAGGGACAAGTATCGAAAATTGTTGAATCCTCCTTTGGATTCCATATTATTCAAAGTGTTGAGCGAAGGGGAGAGCGACTAAATACCAGGCATATTCTTCTAAAGCCGAAGATTGACGCATCCGCGAAAGGCAAAGCACTTTCAAAACTTGATAGTCTGAAGAGGCTTATTTTAGCTGATTCAATCACATTTCACAGGGCAGCCTTGTTCAATTCAGAGGATGAAAAGACACGGGCCAATGGAGGTATGGTTGTAAATCCAACCAACCAGGCAGCAACATTTCAAGTGGACGAGCTCGAAACTAAAGATTATTACACTGTAAGGGAAATGGAAGTTGGGGAGATATCCAGACCATATGAATCGATTGATGATAAGGGTAAACTCTGTTTCAAGATGATTAAATTGGTATCGCGGACAGAACCACACCGTGCCAATCTAAAACAGGACTACCTGCTTTTGCAGAACATGGCACGTACAGAAAAACAAAATGAAATAATGTCTGAGTGGTTTAAAGATAAGAGACGAAAAACGTATATCAGTATAGATAATTCGTTCAGTCATTGCGAAAAGACTAACAGTGAGCTCTCCAACCTTTAATGATGCAATTATTCAAAACGGTTTTCCGGAGGGCTTCCCTTCTGCTGATCGTCTTCATCCTTGCTGCTGTAAAAGGGCAGGGTCAGGAAGTACGACAGATCGAAATCCTCAATGCCGACATCATCAAATCGGAACGGTCACTTGGATCAGGTGGCCAAAAGCTATTGGGAAACGTGAGGTTCAAACATGATGATGCCATAATGACTTGCGATTCGGCCAACTTCTATTCAAAATCCTATTCATTTGATGCATTTGGTAATGTTGCTATTGAGCAGGGTGACACATTGTTCCTTTACGGTGACAAATTACATTACGCGGGAGACACAAAGGTCGCCATGTTCAGGGACAATGTAAAACTCATTAACGATAGCATAATTCTTATTACAGAGCACCTGGATTATAACAGAGAAACGGAGATTGCGTATTATTATAACGGGGGGGTAATCACAGAAGGTGATAACGAGCTTTCCAGCAGACAGGGTCACTATTATACAAAATCAGAAGTATTCCATTTTAAGGATAGTGTGGTGATAAAAAATCCTGACTATACCATGTTTTCAGATACCCTACAGTACGATTCAAAAACTAAGATCACCTACTTTTTCGGACCAACAGAGATCATTGGTGAAGATAACTACCTCTATTGTGAGAGTGGTTGGTATGATACTGAGAAGGATATTTCGCGGATGGAAAAAAATGCCTTCCTGAAGCGTGAAGGAAGAACACTAAAGGGAGATACACTATACTATGAAAGAAATACCGGGTCTGGCAGGGCCAAAATGAATGTTGAACTGTATGACTCTGCCCAGAATATAATTCTGCGGGGAAATCATGGGGAATATATGGAAACTGAGCAGCGTGCCATGCTAACCGACAGTGCATGGATGATACAGGTAGAAGGAACAGATTCACTTTTTATACACGCCGATACATTAAGATCGATTGTTGATACAGCCAGTATTTCTGATGAAAAGATATTGTTGGCTTACTACCACGTTAAGTTCTATAGGCACGATATCCAGGGAATGTGTGATTCACTAACCTATATCGAAAAAGACAGCACCTTTCATATGCTTGGATCACCGGTTATTTGGGCTGATGAGAACCAGATCACAGCTACTAAAATTGAACTGGTAAACAGGAATCAACAGCTATATCGACTGTATCTGAGAGATATTGCCCTGCTGATATCCAAAGAGGATTCTACCATGTTTAACCAGATCAGGGGGAAGAGTATGATAGGATACTTCAAAGACAATAACCTTGTTAGGCTGGATGTTACAGGAAACGGACAAACCATATATTACGCAGAAGACCAGGGAGAGATTATCGGGGTAAACCGGGCAGAATGTACCGACCTGATCATCTACCTCGAAGATAACAAAGTGAAGAAAGTTAACTACCTGGTGCAGCCGAGTGGTAAATACTATCCCCTTGAATTGTTTCCTGAAAATCAACGAACGCTGGATAACTTTTCATGGAATGAACAGTGGAGACCTTTAAAATTCAGTGATATATTTACTTGGAAATAAAAAGGAACCCTTTCGGGCTCCTTTCCTAGTATTCATCTTCGTTGAAGAAAAAATCGTCCTTGCTGGGATAATCGGGCCAGATATCTTCGATGCTCTCATAGATCTCTCCCTCATCTTCAATTTCCTGCAAGTTTTCAATAACTTCAAGAGGTGCTCCGGATCTGATGGCAAAATCGATCAGTTCATCCTTGCTCGCCGGCCATGGAGCATCTTCAAGTTTCGAAGCTAATTCAAGTGTCCAATACATAATTACACCAATTACTTGAGCCAGTTTGGCTCCTGTTTTCTAAGCCGCAAATATAGAATTTTTTTTTATTAAACCAATTACGGTTTCCAAGGTATTTCAGGGGCTCCGGATAAACGAGCTAACAACCTGGATAACAGGAAGTAATAATCTGATAATCGATTAAAATATTTTATTATTATATCATCAACAGATTCTGTTTCATGCAATTTAAGAATATTTCGCTCTGCTCTCCTGCAAACTGTTCGTGCAATATGGGCCTGTGAGGAGGATACATTTCCACCGGGAAGAATAAATGATCGGAGCGGTGGCAAGGCATGATCCATCACATCAATAGCCTCCTCAAGAAAATGAACATCTTCTTCTGAAATTTCAGGCATATTATCGGGCAGGTCATTACCATCAGATGCTACCAGGGAGGCGGCAGACATTAGCTTATCAAGCACTACCAGCAACTGAGCCTTAATTCCTTCATCATCAGTCATCTCTCTTAAGAGGGCTGTATGAGCCATCAATTCATCGATGGTGCCGTAAGCCTCAATTTTCTGATGAAACTTCGATACCCTTCTGCCTCCCAACAAGGAGGTCTTTCCCTGGTCTCCTCCTTTTGTGTATATTGTTGATTTCTCGATACCCATTTTTGATTCTTTTTACAGTAATCAACCTGTTTGAGGATTTTTTGTTCAAATAATTGTCTTGAATACTGAACAGATAGTAGATCTCACCTGACAACGCTTTGGTAAACCGGATTGGGATTAACCTCGTCTTTGGCTACTTCACCATCAATCAACCGTATGATCCTGTGGGCATGTTGTGCGATCTCCTCCTCGTGGGTTACCAAAATAATAGTATTCCCGAGTTCATGAATCTCATCCAGCAAGCGCATAATATCCTTTGATGTTTTCGAGTCCAGGTTACCAGTTGGTTCATCGGCCAGAATGATAGAGGGATTATTGACCAAGGCCCTGGCCACAGCTACACGCTGGCGCTGACCACCAGACAGTTCATTGGGCTTGTGGTCCATCCTGTCGGTAAGCTGCACACTCTCAATAACCTCCATGGCCCGTTCTGTTCTGGCCTGTTTACCTATTCCTGCATATACCATGGGTAGCATTACATTCTCCAGGGCAGTATACCTTGGTAGTAAATTAAATGTCTGGAAAATAAAACCGATCTCCTGGTTGCGGATCTCAGCAAGCTGATTGTCCTCCATCTGGCTGACATCAGTACCATTTAGTATATAAGTGCCTTCTGTGGGTGTGTCCAGACAACCGATCAGGTTCATCAGTGTTGACTTCCCGGAACCGGATGGTCCCATGATCGCAACATATTCATTGCGTTTCATATTGATCGAGATGGACCGCAGGGCAGGTACAACGATTGATCCCAAAAAATATTTTTTTCCGAGGTTTTGAAGTTCAATGATATGGTCCATGATTATTGTATGAATGGGTCAATAAATTATAGTGGTTGGATTATAATGCTTTAAATCAGACATAATGGTCAGCCAATATATAAAGGTGTACGAATGTAGTTATAATAAGAAATAATCATATGAAAAATCGTCAAAATTTTATTTTCATGTGCTGCTTTGCTATCCCGGGCTTCCTGATCAATATTCCAAAATGAAACAGATCAAGGGAAATACTAATTCCCGGATCTGCTATACACTCCTTCCATGCCCGCTCCATTTCATCCGACCAGTAAATATCATCCAGGATGACCATGATGTTTTCAAGGTCCCTGCTCAGAAATGCCCTCACCTTATCTATGGTGGGCTGGTACCGGTGGTCTCCGTCAATAAAGACAATGGTGCGCTCCCCTGCCCTGTTTAGCATCATCTCAAAATGATCCTCGAAAGCACCTGACCTGAAATCAACTGCATTAATAAGTCCTAGTGGAAAGTTACATACAGCATGTGCATGTTTTGCAGCGCTTCCTTCAACGGTAATAATCTCTGCATCCCCTGATCCGGACGCAAGATAGGATGTACTGATTCCCAATCCGGTGCCAAACTCAAGAACTGTTGCCGGCTGATACCAGCGACACAACCTGTATAACAGCGCACCCTGCTTTTCTGTAACTGAAGAGTGTTTTACCATGAAACCAATTGTTCGCCTGGTACCACGTGTGATGCGACTGCCGGCTCCCCTATCATCAACTTCAATAGCAACCGGATCCCTCCAAAGTTTCCGGTGCGAAAGCAGAACCTCTTCAGGCACCTGCATATAAGCCCGGTTGAAAATTACATTCCTGACAAGCGCATAGAGGTATGGACTGTGCACTCCATAACCGTTGCGGTATCTGCTGGTAAGCCTGTGCTGAAGATATTTCAGGATAATTGATGATTTTCCGGACCCAGTATGATTCAAAATCTTAACTTTACAAAGACAATCTATCTATCCTGCATAATTCAGGATTATATGGTAAAAATAGAATTGTTTTCTGAAACTAAAGAATTTTAGGGTTAACATTGTTCACTTTTAACGAGTGCCAGATAGAACCGGGCTGCGAGCTCAGCGAAGGTAAAACTAAAATATTATCAGTCTTTAACAAGAACCGAAGCGTAGCGAAGTCCGACCAAGTCAAAGCGTCAAATACAAAAACAGATGCAGAACTTCCTGAAACAGGAGATACAGTTTCTGCCGGGTGTCGGTCCGGTAAGGGGGGATATGCTCAAAAAAGAGATCGACGTACACACCTTTGAGGACCTGATCTACTACTTTCCCTACCGCTATATTGATAAAAGTAAGTTCTATAAGGTCAATGAGATACATCCCGATCTGCCATATATTCAGATACGGGGCAAGATCAAAAATTACGCTACTGCAGGCGGAGAGCGCATGAAACGTCTTGTCGCCGCCTTTGGCGATGAAACCGGTATGCTGGAGCTGGTCTGGTTTAAAGGGGCCAAATGGATCCCTGAAAACTTCCCGCCCGGAAAGGAGATCATTGTATTTGGCAAACCCACCGTGTACAACAGAAAGTTGAACCTGGTCCATCCTGAAATCGAGGATCCTGCAAAAATCAAAAAGGTACAGTCAAATCTTCAAGCCGTTTACTCCACAACGGAGAAGATGAAAAACAACTACCTCACTTCGAAAGCGATCAGTAAACTACAGGCCAACCTCATTCAGAACCTGCCTTCAAATTTCAGTGAGACCCTCCCCGCCTGGCTGCTGCAGAAGCTAAAACTGGTAACACTCGACAGGGCGCTTAAACAAATTCATTTTCCCGATTCCGTAACAGAATATAAAAGGGCGGAGGTCAGGCTGAAGTTTGAGGAGCTCTTTTACATACAGCTCAATATCCTGCAGAAACGAACGGTCAGAAAAACTGAATTCACCGGTAATAAGTTCACCCAAGTGGGCGAGCATCTGAACACCTTTTATAAAGATCACCTGCCATTTGAGCTTACCGGCGCACAGAAAAAAGTACTGAAAGAAATTCGCGCCGACCTGGGATCCGGCAAACAGATGAACAGACTGCTGCAGGGCGATGTGGGAAGCGGAAAGACGCTGGTGGCACTGATGTCGATGCTGATCGCCCTCGACAACAACTACCAGACCTGCCTGATGGCACCTACGGAAATACTTGCCATTCAGCACTATAAAAGCATATCCGGATTCCTGGAAGGATTGAACGTGACCATTGAACTGCTTACAGGTTCGACCAAAAAGGCCGACCGGAAACGGATCCATACCACGCTGGCCAGCGGATCGCTTAAGATTCTCGTAGGAACGCATGCCCTGCTGGAGGATGTGGTTCAGTTCAATGATCTTGGACTGGTGGTAATCGATGAACAGCAGCGCTTTGGCGTGGCCCAGCGTGCAAAATTGTGGAAGAAGGGTAAGATATTGCCCCATATCCTTGTGATGACAGCCACTCCAATTCCCCGGACACTCTCCATGACACTTTACGGTGACCTGGACATCTCCGTGATTGATGAGCTTCCGCCGGGAAGAAAACCGATCATCACAAAACATATTTATGACAACCAGCGCCTGAAGGTGTTTGGATTTATGAAGCAGGAGATAAAGAAGGGCAGGCAGATATATATTGTCTATCCACTGATAAGGGAGTCGGAAAAGATGGATTACAAGGATCTTGAAGACGGCCTGGAGAGTATTGCAAGGGCTTTTCCTCCACCGCAATATGCGATCAGCGTGGTACACGGTAAAATGAAGCCGCAGGAGAAAGAGATCGCCATGAACCATTTTGTAGCGGGCAGAACGCATATCATGGTAGCAACTACGGTGATAGAGGTCGGGGTAGATGTTCCCAACGCCACGACAATGATCATAGAGAGTGCCGAACGGTTCGGGCTGTCACAACTTCACCAGCTGCGCGGACGGGTGGGCCGTGGAGCAGACCAGTCATACTGTATACTGATGTCGGGGTACAAACTCTCCGAAGATGGCCGCAAGCGGCTGGAGACCATGGTGGCAACTAACGACGGATTTGAGATTGCAGAGGTTGATCTGAAACTGCGAGGTCCGGGCGACCTTGAAGGCACACAGCAGAGCGGCGTTCCCTTCAATCTGAAAATTGCACATCTGGGCAAGGACCAGCAGATCCTCACCCTGGCACGCGATGTGGCAGAGAAAATCCTGGATGAAGATCCGAAACTGGAACTGGAAAAGAATGAGATCTTTGTTAAACAGATCAGGAAAGGATCACTGAGTGTGATTAACTGGGGCTATATAAGCTAAAACATTTACAGCAACCCGAATTGGTTAAGCAACCCGATGGGTTTGTCAATCGATCCGGTTTTTCTTTTTCAAACTACTCCAAAACATGAATCTGAGACCAAAATCTGCAGATTTATGGTTCTTTAACACTTATTCTTCCTTGAGCCATTTTATGTTTTATACATTTCGAATTCTTATAAATGTCTACAGGAACAAAGTTCACAAGTTCGTTTCATACCAGGCATCTATAAATAGAGAGTATCCATAGATTCGGAGTGGCTGGTTTTAGCTTCGCTGAGCTCGCAAACACGGTTCTTTACGGTACTATTTGAAAAATTGAAATCTTTTAAAAATTAAAATTAAAAATTGTATGAATTTTAAAAATGCAGGAAGTGTTGTAGTGGCCCTGGCACTCATGGTGGGTTGTCAAAACAGCACAAAGAATCAGGACAATCAAAGCACCGAATCATCACCACAGGAACAACCGATAACTGGTCAGGAGCAATTAATGCAACAGGCAGAAGATGTGACCGATGAAGAGCTGACACAGTTTATGTCGGCTATTGGGCAAATGCAAGTCATCAATCAATCGGCTCAGCAAGAGATGATAGGAGTCGTTCAGCAAGAGGGAATGGAAGTACAACGGTTCAGTGAGATCATGCAATCACAGCAGGATCCGAACCAGAATGCCAATGCCACCAGTCAGGAGATGGAACAATATGCAGCAGTAAACAAGTCGATTGAAGAGGTGCAGATCCGCGTCCAACAAGAGATGGAAGAGAAGATTGTTGAGTCGGGTTTGACCCTTGACCGATACCAGGAAATTGGAGCAATCGTTCAGAGCAGTCCGGAGCTGCAACAAAAGCTACAATCAATGCAACCCTCTGCGGATTAAATATCAATAGCTGTGAAGCTCCATGACTAAAATAAATGTGAACCATAACATTTGCAAACGCAGCAAAACTAAAACGTCAATGGCTGCGCTGTCGATCATCAAAAAGTATTATTCATTTTCGTATATAACTCAAAATAATCTATGACTTTATCAAAAAGAATCACAGTTTTAACAGTAGCAGGAATTTTTATTTTTGGAACCACATTATTTGCGCAGCAGCAACCACCACCACAGCAACCACCACAGCAGCAACAGCCACCGTCAGAACCTATTTCCGACCCTGAAGTTAAGCAGTTTGCCTCTGCTTTCGGCGAGATACAGCAAATAAATGAAAAGACCCAGGAGAAGATGGTCAGCACAGTTGAAAACGAAGGTATTCAGGTGGATAGATTCAACGAGATCGTACAATCACAGCAGGATCCAAATCAGGACGCTGATGCATCGGAAAAGGAGATGGAAAGTTTTAATACAGCTATTCAAGAACTTCAGGTGATCCAGAATGCAGCCCAGCAGGAGATGCAGCAGGCAGTATTGAATGAAGGGCTCACAGTTGAACGTTACCAGGAACTTATGAGCCAGGTACAGACCGATGTTAACCTTCAGCAACGTCTACAGGAGCTAATGGAAGAATAATAGATGTAGGACGGTTTTCTGTTCTGAGTTAATAATAGCAAGCCGGATTGGTTTTTTACGCCAACCCGGCTTGTCTTTTTTAGATAACACTTGCAGTAAAATTTACAAGCACCGCACCCGTAAACATTCCGAAAACGTCGGTAATCTCAATAAAAAAAGTATTAAATCCATCTTAGGTCATTCTCCTCTCCATGCACATGATATCTATGCTTTGTTTTATTTAAAATCAAAATAAATAACTCGTTCTCTGCAGGAAATATGATCTACAACAATACTTAAGAATCTAACATGAATATTTTTGTATACTATTTCAAAATATAACCATGTTGGACAGGGAGACAATTGATCATACCGGAATTGTAGATGCTGTTACGGACCAGGTGGCAACCATCCGTATTGATTGTCAGTCGGCCTGCGCTTCCTGCCATGCCAAAGGTGCCTGTTCATCTGTCGACCAATCGGAAAAATATCTTACCGTTGCTACGATGGGAAAAGAGTTTCAACCCGGTGAACAGGTGATGGTCCATATTGCCCGGCGAACCGGACTCAGGGCTGTTGCATACGGTTATGTATACCCGTTTATTGCACTTATGGTTATCCTGATCGCATTAACCGCAGCAGGCGTACCTGAGCTACAGGCGGGACTCTGGTCGCTGGCCTCGCTTGCACCCTATTATTTCGCGATTTACCTTTTGAGAGACAGGATCAGTAATTCATTCACGTTCAAACTGGAGAAATTATATACCGACGTATGAGTCAGATTATCCTATACACCATTATCACACTGGTAGCCATCGGAGCTGTGGCGGCCATTGTGCTCTATTTTATTGCACAGAAATTCAAGGTCTATGAAGATCCCCGGATCGACCAGGTTGAAGAGGCACTGCCCGCAGCCAACTGCGGCGGATGCGGATTCGCAGGCTGCCGGAATTTTGCCGAGGCACTGGTAAAGTCAGATACTTTCGACGACCTCTACTGCCCTGTCGGGGGGAACGAAGTAATGGCCGAAGTAGCCTCCATCCTTGGCCGGGAGGCTGTTGAACAGGCTCCACAGGTGGCTGTGGTGCGGTGTAACGGTAAACCGGAGTTTCGTCCGCAAACCAACATCTACGATGGTGCCATGTCGTGTGCGGTCGCCCATAGCCTCTATACCGGTGAGGGTGGCTGTCCGCATGGATGCCTCGCATGCGGCGATTGTGTGGTGGTGTGTGACTTCGATGCGATCCATATGAACCCCAAAACAGGGCTGCCGGAGGTGATCGACGACAAATGTACCGCATGTGGTGCATGTATAACTGCTTGTCCGAGGGATATCATCGAGCTTCGCAAAAAGAATAAAAAAGAGAGGAAAATATATGTGTCATGCATCAACGAAGAGAAGGGCGGCGTAGCGCGGAAAAATTGCAGTGTGGCCTGTATCGGTTGCAGCAAATGCTTCAAGATTTGTCCGCACGATGCGATCACCATGAACAACAACCTGGCCTATATAGACCCGGTGAAATGCAGGCTCTGCAGGAAGTGTGTGGCTGAGTGTCCGACCAATGCCATTTTGGAGATCAACTTCCCCCCACCAAAGGTAAAGGCTGAACCGGCAGAGGTAGCAGCAGGGGCGGATGAAAGTGGTAAGAGGAGTGCCGGGAATGAGGGTAGTGGTAAAGGGGATCATAGTAAAGATGGTAGTGATAGAGATGGTAGCAGTAAAGTTGACAGCAGCAAAAACAGCAGCGGCAGTGAGGGAATTACTAAAAATGATGGCGGTAAAAGCAGCAGCAGACAAGATGATGATGGGAAAGATGGCGGGAAAGATGGCAGCGGTAAAGTAAGCGACGGACAAAGCAGCAGTGATGGTGACAATGAAAATAATCAAAAGGCGTAACAATGGGATTAATGACATTCTCTAGAGGAGGCGTACACCCGCCGGAGAACAAGCTTTCAGCAGGCAAAAAAATAGAATTTGCGGGTCTGCCAGAACAGGTGATTGTTCCAATGAGCCAACACCTTGGAGCCCCGGCAAAGGTGCTTGTGGCCAAAGGCGACGAGGTAAAAACTGGTCAGCTCATCGCACAATCAGAAGGCTTTATCTCCACAAATATTCATTCGCCCGTTACAGGCAAGGTTTTGAAAATAGATAACTTCCCCGATACCTCCGGATACCGCAAACCGGCGGTACAGATACAGGTGGCGGAGGACCAGTGGGCCGAGGGGATCGATACAGGCGATGAGATTCTCGAAAATATTAACGCTACAGCAGAAGAGATCCGGGAAAAGATTCTCGCTGCGGGGGTGGTCGGACTGGGCGGTGCCACATTTCCTTCCCACGTTAAATTGATGACCCCGAAGGGAAAAAAGGCCGAATATATAATTATCAACGGGGTGGAGTGCGAACCCTACCTCACAGCCGACCATGCACTGATGATGGAGCGGAGCCGCGAACTGGTAATTGGCATTAAGATCCTGATGAAAGGGCTCGGTGTGGAGAAGGCGATCGTGGGGATTGAAAACAACAAGCCCGATGCAATCGAAAGAATAACAGAAGCGTGTAGCAGTGAACCGGCCATTCGCGTTCAGGGACTAAAGGTGAAGTATCCACAGGGCGGTGAGAAGCAGTTGGTACAGGCGGTTTTAAAACGCGAGGTACCATCGGGCGGACTGCCCATAGACGTAGGGGTTGTTGTCTTTAATGTTGGAACGACATACGCCTCCTACCAGGCGGTGCAAAAAAACAGGCCGCTGATCGAGCGTGTCGTAACAGTTACAGGGAAGTCTGTGAGCAACCCGTCAAATTTCCTGACGCGCATCGGCACACCGGCTTCATTCATCATTGAAAAAGCGGGCGGACTGCCGGAAGATACGGCCAAGGTAGTTAATGGCGGACCGATGATGGGAAAGGCAGTTGCGAATTTGGATATTCCTATTGTGAAAGGGAGTTCGGGCATCCTGCTGATACGGAATGGTGAAGCGAAACGTGCAGTGGTACAACCCTGCATCCGCTGCACAAAATGTATCTCGGTATGTCCCATGGGACTCGAGCCCTACCTCTTGATGACCCAGGCAGAAAAGGCAATGTATGATGACCTTGAAAAAAACTGTGTGATGGACTGTGTCGAATGCGGCAGCTGCAGCTACACCTGTCCGTCGGCCCGCCCCCTGCTCGACTATATCCGGTTGGGTAAAGCTGAAGTGGGGAAGATCATGCGATCACGCAAAGCGGTTTAGTGAATGAGTTAATATGATAAAGTCAAAATAGTCATAATGAACAAATTAATCGTATCACCATCACCACATGTCCACGCTCCGGAGAGTATTCCGAAGCTCATGGACGGGGTGATTATCTCGTTGATCCCTGCCTTCCTGGTGTCGGTCTATTTCTTTGGCCTGGGCATGATCATCATAACAACGGTATCGATCATCTCGTGCGTCCTTTTCGAATACCTGATCCAGAAACACATCCTGAAGGTTCCGCCAACCCATCTCGACGGATCGGCCGCACTTACCGGGCTGCTCCTCGCATTCTGCCTGCCGACCAACATCCCCTTCTGGATGGTAATCATCGGTGCGCTGGTGGCGATCGGGATTGGTAAGATGACTTTCGGCGGACTGGGAAACAACATATTTAATCCGGCACTGGTGGGAAGGGTGTTCCTCTTTATCTCCTTCCCTGTTGCCATGACCAGCTACCCGGAGCCGGGTCAGTGGTTAAAATACACCGATGCCACCACGGGGGCCACACCCCTCGGGATCATGAACGAGGGTCTGGGAGAACAAACTGCAAGCGAATTGATGCAGGAGGTACCTGGGTATATGGACCTTTTTATCGGTAACATGATGGGCTCGGCAGGAGAGATCGCTGCGCTGGCACTGCTGCTCGGGATGGTCTACATGCTGGTGAAAAAAATCATCACATGGCACATCCCGGTAACCGTGCTTGGGTCGGTCGCTGTTTTTACCGGCATCCTCTGGCTGGTCGATCCCAGTAGCTTTGCCGATCCGCTGTTTCACCTGCTTACCGGCGGACTCATGCTCGGAGGGATTTACATGGCCACTGATTATGTCACCTCTCCCATGTCACGAAAGGGAATGGTTATTTATGGTGTGCTGATCGGTATACTCACCGTAGTGATCAGGGTTTTCGGGGCGTACCCGGAAGGGGTGCAGTTTGCGATCCTCATCATGAACGCTTTCGTGCCATTGTTGAATAAATATATCAAACCGAAACGTTTTGGAAAGGAGGTGCAGCATGGCTAAGAGAGAATCAACCTTCATGAGCATGGTCATAACACTTTCCCTTGTGGCACTGGTGGCTGCATCACTGCTGGGAGGAATCTATGAGGTGACAAAAGAGCCGATCAGACTGGCAGAACTAAAGCAGAAAAACGAGGCCATTAAAGCAGCTGTACCGGAGTTCGATAACGCCCCTTCCGAAGAATATGTAAAAATAGGCATGGATGGAGATTCCGTGGTACTCTACACGGTGAAAAAGAATGGAGAACAGATTGCAACAGCCGTGGAGACCTTTACGAACAATGGTTTCAGCGGACATTTCGAACTGATGGTTGGCTTTGATCCGGAAGGAAAAATCATTGACGTGGCAGTGATCAATCACAGTGAGACTCCCGGACTGGGCGACAAGATGGAGCAGGGGAAATCTGATTTTCACGTGCAGTTCCAAGGGAAGCATCCGAAGGAGTTTAAGCTGATGGTGAGAAAAGATGGGGGGGATGTGGATGCTATTGCTGCAACAACCATCTCGTCAAGGGCATATTGCGAAGCGGTGCAAAGGGCTTATGATGCATTCAAGCGTGCAAACGGGGCAGCCAATAACGATTAAATACATTAAAGAACTTATATAGATAACCCCCTCATCATTGAAAAAAAAATCAGCGGTACAAAGACAAAAGGACATAAATAAAGATTTTATATATGAACCAGTGGAAAAATTTCAGCAAGGGACTGCTCAAGGATAATCCCGTTTTTGTAATG
>CAYSMO010000014.1:25028-26751 GCA_964432125.1 uncultured Bacteroidaceae bacterium
CCAGTGGAAAAATTTCAGCAAGGGACTGCTCAAGGATAATCCCGTTTTTGTAATGTTTCTTGGACTCTGTCCGACACTCGGGGTTACCACCTCAGCGATCAACGGACTGGGAATGGGACTCGCCACTACCTTCGTGCTCGTGATGTCGAACCTGGTGGTGTCTGTGATTAAAAGTCAGATCCCCGATAAGGTCCGCATCCCCGCCTTCATTGTAATCATTGCCACCTTTGTAACCGTTGTGGAGATGGTCATGAAAGCCTACCTGCCTTCACTTTTCGATGCCCTCGGACTGTTCATACCGCTGATCGTGGTGAACTGCCTGGTACTTGGCCGCGCCGAGGCCTTTGCCTCAAAAAACAACATCGTTACATCGGTTATTGATGGACTTGGTATGGGCGTCGGATTTGCTTTGGCGCTTACCGCACTGGGAGCAGTCCGGGAGATTCTTGGGAGTGGCGCCATTTTCGGATGGTCATTTTTGGAGGGCGACGGAATGCTGTTGTTCATCCTTCCCCCGGGGGCCTTTATTGCTTTAGGTTACCTGATCGTACTCGCCAATAAATTGAAAGAAAAAACAGCCTGATTATGGAATATATAGTGATCATTATCGCCGCTGTATTTGTCAGCAACATCGTACTGAACCAATTCCTGGGGATCTGTCCGTTCATCGGTGTCTCCAGCAAGGTCGATACCGCTATCGGCATGACAGGTGCCGTAACCTTTGTTATGGTTATCGCCACCATCTTCACCTACCTGATATACCAGTTCGTACTGGTGCCATTTGAGTTAACCTACCTCCGCACCATCTCCTTTATTTTGGTGATCGCCTCTCTGGTGCAGATGGTGGAGATCATGTTGAAAAAGATCAGTCCCCCACTCTACCAGGCCCTAGGTATCTTCCTCCCGCTAATCACCACCAACTGTGCAGTTTTGGGTGTGGCCGTACTGGCTATGCAGAAAGATTTTAACCTGTTGGAGAGCGTGGTCTTTGCCATCGGGAACGCGATCGGATTCGGACTGGCGCTGATCACTTTTTCCGGGATCAGGGAGCACCTGGATATGATGAATGTACCGAAACAGATGAAAGGTGTGCCGATTGCCTTTATCGTTGCCGGACTGATGGCACTGGCTTTTATGGGATTTACAGGAATTGTATAATAGCGATCTGCATAATCTTTACCGTAGCTTAAAGGATAGGGTTGAACCCTTCGGGTGCAAGCTCCACCACTCAGAAAAATAATAAATTACCTGGAAATAAACGGGCAGTTTTTTTAACTTGGGGTCCAATTGGAACCGATGAATTTACTGGGCGAAACCATATCATTTGCAAAATCGAAACTCGCATCATTTGATGGCGGGCATGACTGGCTCCATACAGAGCGGGTGCTGAAGATGGCGCAGCACATTCAGCAGCAGGAAGGCGTTGGTGATCCGGAAGTGATTGAGCTGGCTGCAGTTTTGCACGACATTGCCGATACAAAGTTCCATGACGGTGCAGAGACTGATGGCGGGGAGATGGCATACGATTTTCTTGTGGGTAAAGGGTTGGACAATGGGAAGGCGGTGCATATCAGAGATATCATCAACAATATCTCATTCCGGAACCGGATGGAGCAGGAGGCGGTCAACACCATTGAATTTCAGATCGTCCAGGATGCCGACAGGCTCGATGCGATGGGTGCCATCGGGATCGCCCGGACATTTAACTACGGCGGCTTTAAGA
>CAYSMO010000015.1:0-23970 GCA_964432125.1 uncultured Bacteroidaceae bacterium
GGCGCTGTATGTCAGGGGAAGGTTGCAGCTGGAGGCCGATATTGATGTGACGGGAAAAGGGTTCAAAGGAGCTGTGCCATTTCCAACAGACACCTATGCAGGGGGGTGCTATTCAGATCATATTCGTTATCAGGAGCGGCACTTTTTACTGAATGCAAATGATACTGCCGGTTTGAAGGGTGAGGGGGCTGCACACAACGATGCATTGTATTATAGAGGTAAGGGAAAGATAATAAATGGTGGTGGAGGTGGCAATGGAAGGCATGCGGGCGGCGGCGGTGGTGGCAACTACTTTGCAGGAGGCACTGGCGGTGGGCAGTCAGATGCCTGCGGTCCCATTGTTCTTGAAGCTGCCGGTGAGGGGGGATACAAATTGCAGGATAATGGTTATCGAAATGAGGGTGAAGGTTCTTATCCAAACCGTATCTTTTTCGGAGGAGGCGGAGGCACCGGTGTATCTGATCATACCACAATCACATCGTCTCCGGGCGGAGATGGAGGAGGGATCGTTGTTATAGTTGCTGATGAAATCTTTTCAAATGGCACTGGGGGCATCTATGCTGATGGAAATTCCGTGACAGAGCTAAGTGACGGGGCCGGTGGTGGTGGTGGTGCAGGTGGATGCATTATACTGGATGCCAATCGTTTCAAAGGAAATATATCAATTTCGGCTATTGGAGGAAAAGGGGGATCAACCACCAATGGCAGTCCGGTAACAGGGCCCGGTGGAGGAGGAGCCGGCGGTGTCTATTGGCTAAAGAGCTACGATCAAAGTGTTATAGACACGGTAGGAATGAACCCGAATCCCGGTATTACGGTTGTTGGCAATGATACCACCAGGGCCATTCCCGGCGGTCAGCCTGTTATATTAGCTGGTGGACTGGAGGTCCCTTTGCGTGGATTCCTTTTCAATACCCTTCCACCCAGCGACACCATTTGTTCCAATGTTATTCCGCCAACGATAGAGGCATCAATGCCCAAAGGCGGAGTCAAAGACTACTCATATTCATGGATACAAAGTCCTAATGGCGTTAATGGTTGGGTCGATGCTACAGAGGTCAACGATCAGAGAATCTATTCCTTTACTTCCGAACTCACCAACACTACCTATTACAGACGAATAGTAAAAGATGCTGGTGTTTTGACCGACACCAGCGTAGTTTTTTTCTACCACATATTGCCTGAGATTGAAGGGAATCTGATTGCTGCCACCGATACCATTGCATGTGAAGGGATGCTGCCATCGATATCCATCTTCCCTGTATCATCGCTTAGTGGGGCCCACGTGACCACCGACACAACATTTCAGTGGGAGAAATGGTACGCCGACGGAGATACACCGGTTCTGACCGGAGGAGACGACACACTTCGGGATTATATGCTTCCTGTTCTGAATGATACTACCCATTACCGGCGGATTGTCAGGTCGGGGGTATGCCAAAGCATTTCAGATACAGTGACAATTTATGTGCTTGATGCCTTACAAAACAATACGCTCTCTTCCCGGGATACCATCTGCAGCGGCCAATCACCCGATCTCCTGGTAGGGGCGACACCGGAGGGAGGCGATCTGATCTCTTATACTTACAGTTGGGAAAAAGCTTTTGCAGAGGAGGCCTCTTTTGAAGGCACCGGGATTATCACTAAAAATCTTAATTACACTGATTCGGTTTTTACGCATGACAGATTCTTCAGAAGGATTGTATATTCAGGTGCCGATAGTTCCTGTGTAGATACATCAGATGTATTCAGAGTTACAGCGCTCGATGTGATTTCCGGTAACAAGATGCTTTTAGAAGGTAGTCCCGTACTGGATCTCGACACGATTACCATCTGTCAATACGACCAGTTGCCAGACGGAGGCATCGACGGAACAACCCCTTCAGGAGGCGATGGAAGCTATACTTATGTCTGGCAGGTACGTGACAAGACAAATCCGTGGGCCGACTCTGCAACCCATGCACCCGGAACAAAATTTAATCTGAATGGTTTTAGCGACACGACATACATCAGGCGGCTGGTACTCTCAGGTTCCGATGATGTCTGCCAGGATTATTCCGATTCTCTTGTTGTTGGGATCGTAAAGCTGATTACGGATAATACACTTACGGCTACTCCTTCGACATTTTGCCAGGGAGATGACTTGCCCCAGCTTACAGCAGAGGAGCCACAGGGTGGATCCAATGGCATGGGAAAAATGTGGCAATTAAGAACAGAAACAGGCGATTGGACCCAGGCGCCAGGCGATGCCGGGGAGAGCAATTATTCCTATCCAAACAAGCTTCCGGAAACACTTTGGTTTCGCCGTTATGTCTGGTCAGAGCCTACGGATAGTGTCTGTTTTAGTTATACCGACTCTTTGAAAATATCGGTACAGGACAGTATTATGGACAATGAGATTTTGCTGATTAATGGTGATCCACTGAATGACCAGTTTCTGTATTCAATGATCGTGGACTCCATATGTACCGGACTGAATCTTGATTTGAAAGGTACCGGTGATACGCAAATTACCGGGGGTGACGGGATCAATTATAGCTATAAATGGGAAGTGAGCAACCATGCTGATTTCTCAGTGATTGCCGGAACAGGAAGTGATACCAGCTATTCCAGTCTGGATTTTCGCGATTCAGCCTTCTTCCGCAGATCAGTTACTTCTGGCGTCTGTGAAGACACAACATACCTGTTGGTATATCCGATTGTGCTTCCGTCTGGCAGACTGAACCTGGCTGCTCTGCAAGCCGACACCGTTTGTGCCTCCGATGAGCTGCCTGTGGAACTGGGCATGGAACAGATGATTCTCGACCCGCTGGCAGACGAATATACGGTCCACGCCAGCTACCTGTCGCCTAATTATTCCGGAAACAACAACTTTACATTGGACCGGAATGATGTAGGTCCGTTACCATTCTTTGTCGATACCGATTCTGCTGAGGTATATGTTTATCACCTCGATAGCATCGTGGATGATCGTGGCTGCGTTTCTGAAACGGTCGATCCCTATGAACCGGCCATTATGGTGTACTACTCCCCACAAGCCACGTTAACAGCATCAGACACAGCAGTCTGCGGGCCATCGGTTGGCCTTAGTGCAACCAACAAAGGCGGCGTCTCGTGGCGATGGTTCGCTTCGACAGTCAGAAATGACCTGGATGGCACTGATACTGTGACGATCAATGCCTCCGGACTGCAGGCAGAGGCGATACTTGATCGCTGGTACAATGATACGGTGGTATTGAATTACGGATTTCTGCTGGAGACCAGTGGAACCATTGGTAAATCATGTGCAGATACTGCCTATGCAACAGTGACACATTACCAGGAGCCGGAGAATCCTCCCTATTTTATCAGGAATGCATTAGATGAATTTGGTGACAGCATCGCCTACGACCAGGTCTATTTCACCGACAGGTATACGCTGAAGGTAGATGATGTATCGGCTTCGGGACAAGGTGAATGGAGTATCGAAGAGGGGAGTCCGGGTAGCCTGGGTGACGATCCGTTCAGCCCGGAAATGAATGTAATACTTGGCGAAATGCTGGATGAGGACAATATATTTGTCTGGACCGTTTCAAATGGCGTTTGTGAGGACCAATCGGACAGGATAATTATTACCAGAAAGGATGTGGATGTATATGAAGGTATCTCACCCAACGGTGACGGATTGAATGATGTGCTGGCAATGCGTGGCATCAAATACGCTGATAAGATTTCACTGAATGTGTTCAACAGCTGGGGAACACAGATATTTGCGATGACAGAAGCCGATGAGGAAAGGTATGTCAACCTGATCCCGGATGATCTTGATTCGGATGAGTTACGGGTACTATGGGACGGCAAGGTAAAAGGTGTAGTGGTACCCGATGGCACCTACTTTTATACGGTGCGCTTCACAATAAATGTGGGCACCAGCCGGGAGAAAACCTATGAGAGAAAGAAATTTCTGATCGTCAGTACACAAAATTCGGAATGAGGGTAAATGTCATCATAGCGTCTCTTTTATTCTGCTACTCACTTCAGGCGCAGGACCTCGACCTGCCCGATCTGAGCAATTACCAGCACAATTGGATGATCTATAATCCGGCTTTTACTGGATCGCGAGAAGTGTCGAGCATAAGCCTTTTTTACAGACAGATCGATTTTGGAGATCCGGCGCCGGTATATGGTCAGCTCTCCTGGCACAGTCCTACTAAAAATGAGAAAGTGGGAATTGGAGTCTCCTATTACAATGAGTCCTTCCCCGGATATCTGTTCACTGGCAGTAGCACTCCTAGCTGGCAATCGAAGGACAACCTCTATTTCAATTATGCCTATAGGATATGGACAGGTGGAGGCAGGCTCGCTTTCGGTATCTCTGGTGGATTTACAGCCAATAGTATGTCCTTTCAGCCCAACTTGTTGCATCCCGGAGACGGGTATCTGGAGCGGGAAGGTTTCGAGATTATCCCGAATGTAGGAGCAGGGGTGCTTTATTATACAGAGGATTATTTTATTGGTGTTTCTATTCCTAAGTTTTTAACCAGGGGAGAGAATTTGCAGGAGATCAGCCACGATTTTAAAGCATACAGTGGGGTGCTTACGGGTGGATATGAATTCAGAATCACCGATAATTTTATTATCAATCCGTCGGCAATGCTGATCTATAAGCTGAATCAGCCACTCAATGTGCAGGGAGGGTTGAATTTCGGACTGTTTAATGAGAAAGTTTGGCTTGGCGGGGTATATAAGCGACCTGAATTTATTTCAGCGATCTTTAATATTGAGCTTAGCCCTAAAGTATTACTGGGATACGCCTATTCATTCTCAATGGGTGATACTTACAAATATTACGAACAAACCCATGAACTGGTGTTCAGGTATGAATTCAGAAAAACCATACCCTCAAATACACCATTTTATTACTAAAACGTGAAAAGACTTTTTTACATATTGTTCATTCTGATGTTTCTCTTCCCGGCAGCAACGGCCCAGAAGTTTTACAGGGTGAGTCGCTTGCCCTTTTCTACCGGTCCATATTGGGAATCAGCGCCGGTTCCTTACCGCGACAGCATTGTTTACATCTCCAACAGACCTTCCTCCTCTTTCGTCAGATACACCAATGAAGACAACCAGCCATTTACCAATATCTTCCTTGTGGAGAAAAAGGGAGAAAAAGACTGGGGTACTCCCGGTTTTTTCTCTGAAACTTTTCAGACCAATTTTGACGATGGTCCGGTAGCTTTTGCCCAGGATTTTCAACTCATCTGTTTTTACCGGGCATATGTGGCCGAACTGGGTGAGTCAGGCCGAAGAAGTAATCCCAATGGCGGACTCTATTTCTCCAGAAAAGTGAGTGGCGGGTGGACCGATCCGGAGCCTTTTGAGCACAACGATTACAACTTCAGCTATTATACGCCATGGCTTACCGAAGATGGCACAACGCTCTATTTTTCTGCCAATCTGGACGATTCAAGGGGTGATTACGATATTTACGTTTCCAGGCTGGTAAATAGCAGGTGGACAACACCGGAAAACATGGGCGATCGGGTGAACACCGCCGAACGTGAGTGGTTCCCTTTTCTTCATGAAGCGAGTAGCAGGCTCTATTTTAGCAGCAACGGGCATGATTCGTTTGGTGGTTTCGATCTCTTTTATTGCAATGACATCAATGGTGTTTTCTCCACTGCCATAAAGCTCCCCCCACCGATCAACTCAGGAGCCGACGATTTTGCCCTATCCATGTCAGCCGACTTCAGCGAAGGTTATTTTTCATCCGACCGTATCGGGGGAACGCCTGATATTTACCGGTTTGTCTCCGATTTCCCAACATTTGAATTTCCACGGCCGGTTCAACGCAACAGATTTTGCTTCAGGCTCAGGGAAAACTCACTGGATACAATTGACTATACTTTATTTGATTATGAATGGGTGATCAACGATACCCTGAATATTCCGGGACATGATATCAAGTACTGTTTTCCGGGTCCGGGCGATTACCGCTTAAGTTTTAATGTTACAAACAAGCTGACAGACTCGGTAATGTATGATGTGGCAAACTTGTTTCTACAGTTGCAATTGGTAGAGCAACCGGTCATAACCGCAACGGATACAGCAACAGTCAACCAGGAGATTTACTTCAGCTCCGAAGAGACCTATTTACCTAAATTCGATATTGATGCGTATTTCTGGGATTTTGGCGACGGAATGAAGGCAACAGGTAAAACAGCAACCCATGTCTATTCCTATCCTGGAGAATTCAGGGTTGTGTTGGGCATCGAGGAGAAAGTCAGGAACAGAAGGTTTGAACCGGAACGGATTGCTGTATTCAAAAAAATTGTGGTGCTTCCGGAGGAGTGACAGAACCACCATTTCGAAAGAATTGTTTTAATTTGCACGAATTTTGCATATTTTTATCAAATCGTGCAATGACCAACGAATATGAGAAGATTAATTGTTGTTATTTATATATCGTGTCTCTTTCAGGCTGCTTTTTCTCAGCCTGTTCCAAGTGTGGAAGAGAACATCCCATTTTTGATGACTTTTGGCAATGAAGCTGATATCAGCTGGGGTGATGATGATTTTTCCCAGGCATTTTTCTTTCTTATCCCCTCAGATTTTAAGCGACAAGTATTTATCCGCGTCTTTGATCCGGATGTGGGCGGTAAGCATGACGAGATAAGAGGCGATTGGAATACCAGGTGCAGTTTTGAAGTATTTGGGGGAAAAGGTTGTCACTCGGAGGATGATGCAAGAGAGACATCACCTTTCGGAAATTACAAGAGTGGAACCCTCCTCGCGATGAAGGTTTTTGGGAATGAGCCCAGGTACGATGGCGACTGGTATACATTCGGTCCGTTTAATCCGGAAGAGGGAGAATATAGTGAAATATTTGATGCACATATATTCAAAATAATTACCGAGGGGATTTCGGGCGATGATGGGAATATGTACAATTATTTCATTAGTACCAGTGGCACAGAGAATATTCCCATCGAAGGTGCCAATGCTTTTGCTTATGAATACTCCTTCAGAATGCATAATGATGAGTATGAGGTATCACATATTTACCCCTACATCACTGAGGGAACGGTGACCGTGAAAATATCGAATTTCGATTGGGACAACGACGGACATATCCTGGTTGTGTCCAGGGAGAGACAGGGACAGCGACTTACCGTCTCAGGTGAGTCGAACTGGATCAGGGATGAGATAAAGGTGATCAAGGAGGAGGAGAAGAGTTCTTATGATTTTCAGTTTGTAAAATCTAAAAGGCCTATTATAAAAAATAATAACGTAGTGGTGAATGTAAGAAACCAGTACGACGAGACCATGCCGTTCTACACAAGTCCGATTGGTGGAATTCCAAAATACAAGTATTCTGTAATTGCTGAGCCGTTAGACGAATAAAACCAACCCGACCAATGAGAAAATCCCTGACTTTACTTCTAATTTCCTGTACCCTGACTATGCTTGTGCATGGGCAATCATTTCAGATTATGCAATATGGAATTAAAGACGGGTTATGTCATGAGTCTACAGCATCAACGATTCAGGATGCCAATGGCTATATTTGGATATTAACTACCCAGGGACCTTGCAGGTTCGACGGACAATTATTCAGTTCATCATTCCAGGGAGATATACTTCCCGGTTCCATTCCCTCCTCTGGCTTCAGGGACAGCAGGGACAGACTTTGGTTTGGATATGTGAACGGTGATATAGCGATGCTTCAGGGAGATCGTTTCACAGTGCTCAAACAAGGAGAGGTCCAGCGCTCTTCTATCGCGGGATTTGATGAAGACAGGGAGGGAAATATACTGGCTATGACTCAACGAAATGGGTTGATCATCATTGATCCGGAACTGGATTTGACCTACCTGCCTGATCCCTTCTCCGGTTTTTTTGTTTCCGGATTTACCCTTACAGAAGATAACAATCTGTTGGTTGGTGGATTCGATGGACTGACACTTTTTACCGCGGTTGAAGGAGATGAAAAATATCGAAAGGCTGGTCGCATTGAGGATATTCCTTATACACGTATTCATCATATTGAGAAGGGGTTGTTACCTGAGACCTATTGGATCGGTACCGAAGATGAAGGTTTTTATCGTGTATCTGGTGATGGAAATAATCCCGAAGATTTTAGCGTGGTAAATGAGGGGGAAAACCATGGACTTCAATACAGTAGTATTTATTCAATGATGGCCGATGATGCGGGCTACCTCTGGGTGAGCGACTATGGTAAGGGTGTTTACAAGTTCAGGCTCAATGATGATTTTGAATTGGAAAATCCATTGCTCTTTACCGTGGAAGGCGGATTGCCCGAGGAGTATATCAGGGATATTTTTAAGGACGATGAGGGTAATATTTGGTTTGCTTCACAAAGCAATGGCGTGGCGGTTTTACGCGACCAGGCGTTCACATTTTACAATCATTTTGATGGGGCATTGGTACCTTCTATTTCAGCAATTAGCGTTGAAGGTATGGACCAATGGTTTGGAAGCAGGGAAGGAAAGTTGTATATGACCAGAATGGACAATGGTAATGAACTTCGAGAATTATCAGGAGAAGAGGGATTGCCAGGTGATGCAATTACAGCAATGTGGCAAGATGAGACAGGAGATCTGTTTATTGGGACAGCAGAATCGGGCCTGTTTTTTCTGAAGAGATCAACCCTCAGAATCACTCGGTTTTTTACTGCAGACAATTCACTCGGGAATAACATAAACGCGATAGATGGAAATGGAAACGCACTCTGGATCGGAACCAATAACGGAATATATGAGATCAACCGGGCTAGTGGGGAGATTGAACATCAGACCACGATGACAGGGCTGACACACAATGTGGTTAACGATGTCTTGATCGACCGGGAAGGAAGGGTTTGGATCGCAACCAGGGGCAGTGGAATTTACTGCGCGAATAACAGCGATAGCTGTAACGATATTGTTATACAAGGGAATCCGAAGCTTGAATTTATCTGCCTTGCTGAAGATGAGCAGGGGAGGATCTGGGGAGGTACCTATGAAGATGGGGTATTCTATTTTGGTAAGGAATCGCCAGAGGTCTTTTCCATCCAGGAAGGGTTGAGGTCGAAATACACCTATGCAATAGACATTGATCCCAATGGATATGTCTGGGTGGGGCACCGGTTGGGGCTCAGTAGAATTAACCCCGAAACAGGTAATATTGTCGTATTCAACCAGGATATGGGTTTTACCTCTGATGTGATGCACAGGGCCATTGATGTGAATGAGAACGGACTGGTCCTCTTCGGAACCAATAACGGTCTTATTGCTTATGATACATACCAGTCCCGTAAAGACACCGTTCCCCCAACACTGAATATCGTTGAACTAAATATTTCAGATTCCATATACCCTGTATCGCAAGAGATATTTCTGCCTTATGGCAATTATAAAATCAGGATCGATTTTGTTGGAATTAACCTGAGCAATCCCGACCAGGTTTCCTACAGGTACAAGCTGGACGGTTATGATGAGTGGTCGGAACCAACCCGCGAAACGTTCGCACGTTACAGCAGGGTAGAGGATGGCGATTATACCTTCATGCTTTCGGCATGCGATGGCAACGGAAATTGTACCGGTGAAGTTTCCATGTTCAGTATTTCTGTTAAAACACCATTTTGGAAGACCTGGTGGTTTATTCTTGTAATGGTGCTAATGGTTATCGCTGCAATCCTTTTTATTATCAAGATCAGGGAGAGAAACCAGAAGGCGCTTCAGGAATACCTGGAAGAGCAATTGGAACAAAGAACCCGCGAGGTTATTCATCAGAAAGAGGAGATTGAGATAAAGAACAGGGATATTACCGACAGCATCAACTATGCACAGCGTATTCAGGCTAGCATTTTACCTTCGGTCCAGCTGTTGCGGCAGACCTTCGGCGGTTCCTTTGTCTTCTATCAGCCCAGGGATATTGTAAGCGGCGATTTTTATTGGTATGACAGGATTGAAGGCGACCGTTTTATCATTGTATGTGCAGACTCCACCGGGCATGGAGTTCCCGGAGCTTTTATGTCAATGATTGGCACCACGCTGCTCAAGGATATCTGCCTGAGGCAGAATGTGAAAACACCATCGGATGTGCTTCAGACACTGGATGAGGAGGTGCGTAATGCGCTTCATCAGAACAAGGAGGGAGACGGATCCAATGATGGAATGGACATTATCGTTGCCGAGATCAATCTGAAAACGAACAGATTTATAGTAAGCTCTGCAATGCGGCCTGTTATACTTTACAAGGGTGGAGAACAGATCTATGTAAAAGGAAGCAGAAGCTCGATTGGCGGACAGCTTGATGATACAAGTATTGATAAGGAGTTTATTAATGAGGAATTTCAGCTGAATAAAGGCGATATTGTTTATATGTTCTCCGATGGATATCCCGATCAGTTTGGTGGTCCGCTGGGAAGAAAATTCAAAATGGTACGTCTGAAGAACCTGCTACGCGATATCCACGACAAACCAATGGATGAACAATACAACTATGTAAAGAGTAATTTCTTTCTCTGGAAAGAGGACCTGGAGCAGGTGGATGATGTCCTGTTCATGGGAATAAAGATTTAATTGTTTAAGTCAATGCCTGAAAGATTTAACACATCCGTCGTGTCTGTATTACTCATGTTAAAATCTCGGTCGTACAGGTAAAAAGTGTAGAATATCGTATCGTATTTGATTATGGGATACTCGATTGTCACCGAAACAGTTCCCGATAGCGACTCCTTATCCATGTAGGGGATCATGTATTTCAATACTCCTCCGTCTTCATCCGTAACCTTGACAAATGCTTCATCCTGGTAATCGTGTACCTGCAAGAAAAGATTATAACGTTGGGTATCGGGTAGTCCGATGGCTACTGTGTCTGGCCATGGTTCGAGGCCGAGGTTGCCATCGCCATCTGTGAAACTAAAATTCAACTTTCCGGTAAGTACATCCTGACCAAGGTTATTGGTACTGATATAAAGGGAGAAATTCTCGTAATTAATGAGAGGCACATCGGGATATTCAGGTAGTTCCTGGCATTGGTTAAATGAAATAGCAACCAGGATTAATAGTATGGTTCGTCTTTTCATCATTTTTTTCTCATGTAGATTTGTACCGGGACCCCTGTAAAAACGAAATTTTGCCTTATTTTATTTTCCAGGTACCTTTTATACGGGTCCCTGATATATTGAGGAAGGTTACAGTAGAATGCGAAAGCAGGTGTTGGAGAAGGAAGCTGGGTCACATACTTTATGCGGATATATTTACCTTTGATTGCAGGCGGGTGGTTGGCTGCTATCGCCTCCTGCATAACCTCATTCAACTTTGATGTGGGAACCTTGCGCTTCCGGTTCTCAAATACCTTTATCACCTCTTCGAGGGCTTTATGTACACGCTGCTTAGTGAGTGCCGAAACAAACACGATGGGGATGTCAGTAAATGGCTCCAGCTTTTTTCTTATCGCTGCTTCAAATTCTTTTACGCTTCCAGTCTCCTTTTCAACCAGGTCCCATTTATTCACCAGTACCACAACCCCTTTCTTGCTTTTCTCGATCAGGTGGAAAATGTTTACATCCTGTCCCTCTATACCGATGGTAGCATCGATCAGTAGCATGCAAACATCGGCACTTTCGATGGCCCGTATCGATCTCATCACAGAATAGAACTCCAGGTCCTCTTTTACTTTTGCCTTTTTTCGTATACCTGCTGTGTCGACCAGGATAAAATCGTGGTTGTATTTTGAATAGCGGGTATGGATTGAATCGCGTGTGGTACCCGATATTTCGGTAACAATGTTTCGCTCTTCCCCGATCAGGGAGTTGATCAGTGATGATTTGCCTACATTGGGCCGCCCTACTACCGCGATTCTCGGTAATTCGCTCTCTTCCTCTTCGTCCCCTCTGTCAAAATTCTCTACAAGTTTGTCGAGCAGCTCGCCGGTTCCGCTTCCGTTAATGGAAGAGATCGTGTAAACCTCCCCTAAACCCAGCCCGTAGAAAACGGGAGCTTCCATATTCCGGGCATGATTATCTACCTTGTTCGCTGCCAGAAGAACTGGTTTTTTAGTTTTTCTAAGCATTTCAGCTACAGACAGATCCAGGTCCGTTATCCCACTGGTTACATCTACCAGAAAGACAATCACGTCAGCCTCCTCAATGGCCAGAACGACCTGCTTCCTGATCTCCTCTTCGAAGATGTCATCAGAATTGGTAATATAACCCCCTGTATCAATTACGCTAAAATTTCGTCCGTTCCAGAACACTTTTCCATAATGGCGGTCGCGTGTTACCCCGCTGATCTCATCCACGATCGCCTGTCGTGTTTCTGTCATGCGGTTGAAGAAGGTAGATTTACCAACATTTGGCCGGCCTACTATTGCAACAATATTTCCCATTTTTTTTATCTTTACCTGTAGCCGAAATTTTTCAGCTTTTTTTCATTTGACCGCCAGTCACGCTGTACCTTGACAAATAACTCGAGGAATATTTTTTTATTGAAGAAAGCTTCCATGTCAATCCGCGCCTCCTTTCCGATCCTCTTCAGGGAGGCTCCTTTGTGACCGATAAGGATGCCTTTCTGGCTATCTTTTTCGACATTGATCACCGCACGGATCCTGATTATTTTTTTCTCCTCTGAAAAAGATTCAATTTCAATCTCAACAGAATAGGGAATCTCCTGCTTGTAATAAACCAGTATCTTCTCTCTGATAATTTCTCCAACGATAAAACGTTCCGATTTATCGGTAAGCATATCTTTGGGAAAAAATGGCGGAGATTCAGGCAGCAACTCTAAAATTCGTTTAAAAAGATTGTCGATGTTGAACTTTCTCAGTGCACTAACCGGAAATATTTCAGCATCCGGAAGAATTGCTCTCCATTGGTCAACTTTATCTTCCAGTGACTCCTGGTTGGTAAGATCAATCTTATTGATTAGCAAAATAACCGGGGCCCTGTTTTTTTTCAGTTTTTCAATAAAATACTCTTCTTTACCTGGCTCCTCGCCCATCTCTGTGATATAGAGAAAAATATCCCCGTCCGACAGTGCCGCCCGTGCACTTTTCAGCATGTATTCCTGCAGCTTATAGTTGGGTGCGAGTATGCCGGGTGTATCGGAAAGAACCACCTGGTAATTATCACCATTTACGATGCCATGGATCCTGTGTCGCGTTGTCTGCGCTTTTGAGGTAATGATAGAAAGTTTTTCGCCTACCATTGCATTCATTAACGTCGATTTTCCCACGTTGGGTCGCCCGAGAATATTCACAAATCCTGCCCTATGCGCGCTGTTATTATTCAAAAGCATTCATTTTTAGCATTTTGATCTCTTTTTCTGTAAGAAGTCTCCACTTCCCGCGGGGCAGATTTTTCTTCGTGAAACCTGCAAAATAGACCCTGTCCAATTTGGTTACCTTGTACCCCAGGTGTTCAAATATTCTTCTTACGACCCTGTTTTTTCCCGAATGAATCTCCAGGCCGACCTCCTTTTTGGAATCTGCACTTGCATAGGCAATCGCATCCACGTGTGCGATTCCGTCCTTAAGCTCAATACCTGCCGCTATCTTTTGCATATCATCATGAAGCAGGTTTTTATCGAGAAACACATGGTATATCTTTTTCTTGTTGAACGACGGATGGGTCAGCCTCTTCGTCAGATCACCGTCGTTGGTAAACAGCAATACCCCGGTTGTGTTTTTGTCAAGTCTTCCCACCGGATAGATCCTTTCCTTGCAAGCTTTGCTGACCAGTTCCATCACTGTTTTTTTGGCATGCGGATCGTCGAGTGTGGTTACATAATCTTTCGGTTTATTGAGCAACAGGTAGACTTTTCTTTCATTCCCCAGCCTTTCGCCGTTGTACCTTATATCATCCTCCGGTGCCACTTTCGTCCCCAATTCCGTTACCACCTTTCCGTTAACAGAAACCAGTCCCGCCTCAATCAGCTTATCAGCTTCCCGTCTGGAGCAGACACCAGCATGGGCTATGTATTTATTCAGCCTGGTCTTTTCACCGAGCTTGCCGGCTTTCCCCTTGATGCCTTTATCCTTCGAGGCAACAGCTCCTTTCCCCTTGATGCCTTCATCCTTTGAGGCAACAGCTGCTTTCCCCTTGCCTGCTTTTCCCTTTGGCCCTGCCTGTAAGGATCTCTTGTCCTGGGCCGGCTTCTTGCGCAGAGGCCTCTTACTGTTTTCTGAATATTTCATGATAGGTGTCTAATGTGCTGCAAATTATGTGGATGCTCTTTTTGAGTTTGCAAAGTTACGATTAAAATCAGAACAGATTATAATTATATTCATTGTTGTCCGGTAAAATCATGACTTTAATTATCTTTGTTTAAGCTTAAAAACTGAAGTTTTAGCGCAAGAAACCGTCTTATTGTTCGTTTATTGGTTGTGCAGACAAAGTCTTTGGCATTTGGAGCCGTGTTAATCAACGGGTACCAGATGAAGAAGTTATATGTTTTCGTGCACACATCTGTTAAGTATTTATAATACGTATGACATTAATTACTTCTATTTCCGGTATCAGGGGAACGATCGGCGGAAAGCCAGGTGAGGGCCTCACCCCGGTAGATACAGTGAAGTTTGCTGCTGCGTATGCGGAGTGGCTAAAAACTGCGACTGGTAAAGATAATCCAAAAGTTGTCCTGGGCCGCGATGCCCGCATTTCAGGACCGATGGTCGAACAGCTTGTGTCCGGTGCTTTGTCGGGCATGGGCGTAGATGTGGTCAATATCGCACTTGCCACAACACCAACTGTTGAGATGGCGGTTCCCGCGCTACAGGCCGACGGTGGTATTATTCTTACAGCCAGTCACAACCCAAAAGAGTGGAACGCACTGAAATTATTGAATGGCAAAGGAGAGTTTTTGTCGGCTTCAGAAGGGGAAACCATCCTCGAATTGGCAAAAGAAAGTGTATTCGAATACTGTCCGGTTGATGCATTGGGGAAGATGTCGGTACAGACCGGGATGGACGATTATCATATACAGAAGGTGCTGGATTTGCCATTGGTGAATATCGGGAAGATCAGGTCGGCAGGTTTTCGTGTCGCCATAGACTGTGTAAATTCGGTTGGGGGAATCATCTTACAACCGTTGCTAATGCAATTGGGTGTTGTTGAGGTGATTGAGCTGTATTGCGATCCCAGTGGCGAGTTTCCACATAATCCGGAGCCCCTCCCTGAAAACCTGACAGAAATTTCTGCCCTGGTGAAAGAGAAGAAGGCCGATGTTGGCTTTGTGGTAGATCCCGATGTTGACAGGTTGGCGATTGTATGTGAGGATGGAACCATGTTTGGTGAAGAGTACACACTGGTGGCGGTGGCCGATTACATTTTAAGTCATACCCCTGGCAACACCTGCTCCAACCTCTCCTCTACCCGTGCCCTGCGCGATGTAACGGAAAAACATGGAGGATCATATTTTGCTTCGGCTGTTGGGGAGGTGAATGTGGTTGAAAAGATGAAGGCGGAGAATTGCGTTATCGGAGGTGAGGGGAACGGAGGAGTAATCTATCCTGCAATTCATTACGGTAGGGATGCGCTTGTGGGTATTGCGCTCTTCCTGAGTCACCTGGCTGCATCCGGCACATCATGCAGCGACCTTAGAAAACGCTATCCCATGTATGAAATGATAAAGAACAAGATAACACTTGACAGCGGGACAGATATTGATGGGTTATTGAAAAAACTGGAGGCGAGCTATTCCGGTGAGCGGACCAACAGGGTGGATGGGTTGAAGATCGATTTTGAAAAGGGATGGATTCACCTTCGGAAATCAAATACCGAACCAATCATCAGGATCTATGCCGAGGCAGGAATAAAGGCGGAAGCGGAGTCTATGGTCGGGGATTTAATGAAGAAAATGGAGGAGACGAGTGAGCGTTAATTATTCTTCTGAAATTATTTTATTTTGCGAGGCAACAACCGGAAGGAAGTGGAGCTCATGGGGCCGACGTAGGAGGACGAATAACTTACTTGAAGTTAGAACGATATTTATATTATTCTATATCAAGTATTTAAATAAATAATTTATACATATGAGTATTGTGGATTATAATAATATAATAACAGCGTGAAAAAGAAACCCTTAATTATAACGATCGCTCTTGCCGTTTTTGTAATCGGTATTCTGGTATACTCCGCCTTGTCGGGAAAGGAGAAGGAGGTGGTCCTGGAAACAGAGGTGCAGCGGGGAGAGTTTGAAATTGCAGTAGTTGTTACTGGTGAATTACAGGCACTGAACGAAACAGAGATCAATGGACCTTCAGGCTTGCGTGGCCGTAATATGCGGATCAGAAGTGTGAAAATTCAAAATCTGATCGCGGAAGGGACGGTAGTGGACTCGGGCGACTGGGTGGCGACGCTCGACAGGTCAGAAGCGGATAATGAGCTCAAGGATGTGTTGGATCAGATTGAGAAGCTTGAAACCACATTGATGAGTGCAAAATTGGACACTACCATTGAATTGAGGGGATTGCGTGATGATTTGATCAACCTGAAATTCAATATGGAAGAGGCGAAAATTACCCTCGAACAATCGAGGTTTGAACCTCCGGCCACGATCCGACAGGTTGAGATCAACCTGGAGAAAGCAGAAAGAGCCTTTGACCAGTCCCGTGATAATTATGAATTACGGGTAAGGCAGGCGCGTGGTGATATCCGTGAGGCTGAGCTAAACCTGATAAGGGAGCAACGACGGATGAACGATATGGAAGATGTGCTGAGTCAGTTTGATATCAGAGCACCGGCTCCCGGTATGGTTATCTATAAACGTGGATGGAACGGTGAGAAAAGGACAGTAGGTTCGGAGATCAATCCATGGGACCTGGCAGTTGCAACACTGCCCGATCTTTCTACGATGATCTCTAAAACTTATGTGAATGAGATTGATATCAGTAAGGTACTGACCGGACAAAAGGTAATGATTGGTGTCGATGCGTTTCCTGAGAAGGAGTTTACCGGTGAGGTGATCAATGTGGCCAATATCGGAGAACAGCTTCCCAACACCGATGCCAAGGTTTTTGAGGTTAGGATACAACTGAACGAGCGGGATACTATCTTGCGTCCATCGATGACCACCAGCAACAGGATCATTACAAAAGTGCTTGACGATGTGCTTTACCTGCCTCTGGAAGCAATGCATGCCAATGATAGCCTGACATTTGTTTACACGAAGAACAGGCTTAAGCGGGTTGTGGTTACAGGGGAGACAAATGAAAATTCAATTATCATTGAGCAGGGTATAAAAGAGGGCGATGTTGTTTATCTTTCAACACCTGCTGATCCCGACCTCTTTACATATGAAGGGTTGGAGTTAATGGATATTATCCGGGAGCGAGAGATGGAAAAGCAGCGGCAGCAGGAGAAGCAGCAGGAGGAAGCCTCTTCGCAAAGAAAAGGCCCCCGGTCAGGACAGATCAGGAGAAACAGTCAAAGCAGATGATGATGGACCGCTATTTTCATGATATCATAATCGCCATAGAATCTATCCTTGACAACCAGCTTCGTAGCCTGCTTACGGCACTGGGTATTATTTTTGGTGTTGCTGCGGTAATCACTATGCTGGCCATCGGCAAGGGTGCCCAGCAGGAGATCCTGGAGCAGATCAAAATGGTGGGAGTTAACAATATTATGATCACTCCGATTGTAACTGTCGCAGATTCGGAGGGTGCTGAGGGTAATGGAGAAAGTAAGGAGAAGAGAAAGTTTTCGCCCGGATTGCACCTTAAGGATGTGGACGCCATCAGGCAGGTGCTGCCTACACTGAAGCAGGTTAGTCCGGAGATTGTAATGAGTTCGAACGTTGTGCAGGGAGGGAAGCGGGAATCGGCCAAGCTGTTCGGTGTCTCCAATGAGTACTTTGATATTTTTGATCTGCCCCTTGAGGGTGGAGCCTATTTTAATGATTTTCAGGAGACAAACGGAATACCGGTGTGTGTGATCGGTGCGAATATTAAGAATACCTTTTTCCCAAAAACAGATCCAATCGGCAAATACATTAAGTTTGACCGCGTATGGCTGCGGGTAGTCGGTGTTTTGAAAAAGTCAGATGTCAACCTAACACGTTTTGAGAATATTGGGGTGAATGTGATGAACGACAATATTTATGTGCCTGTAAAAACCATGCTGTTGCGGTTTCAGAACAGGGAACTCCAGGCGATGCGTGCGAAGAATAATACCCGGAGTGGTCCCTGGTTTATGATGAGTGTTACACCCAGTCAGAATACATCGTCCAATTATCACCAGCTCGACAGGATTGTTGTACAGGTTTCGGAATCGGAAGAGTTGAATCCGTCGACGGATGTGCTTGCACGGCTGATGCTGCGACGGCATCAGGAGGTGAAGGACTTTGAGATTACTGTTCCCGAACTGTTGCTGAAGCAGGAGCAGCGCACCAAGGATATCTTTAACATCGTATTGGGTG
This sequence comes from uncultured Bacteroidaceae bacterium, assembly GCA_964432125.1. Taxonomy (GTDB): domain Bacteria; phylum Bacteroidota; class Bacteroidia; order Bacteroidales; genus M55B112. Next base: position 18,408 of record CAYSMO010000015.1, read on the forward strand.
CCATTGCAAGCATCTCCCTGTTGGTAGGCGGGATCGGTATTATGAATATCATGTTTGCTACGGTGATGGAGCGGATCAAGGAGATCGGTACCAGGCTGGCTATCGGCGCCAAGAAGATGGATATCGTGGTGCAGTTCCTTGCGGAGGCTGTGCTGATTAGTGTAACGGGTGGACTCATCGGGGTGCTCCTGGGGGTGATCGCCTCAGCGATGATCACGCGGTTTGCCGGTATTCTTACCATCGTTTCTCCTGTGAGTGTGCTGATCGCCTTTTTTGTGTCGGCCTCAGTCGGGGTGATATTCGGTTACTCACCTGCCAAGCGGGCCTCTGAAAGAGATCCGATTGAATCATTGAGGTATGAATAGGAAAATCGAATTCAATTGCGCGGCAAAAAACGGAGCGAATTGCAGCTAATGAGGTCGACGAAGGAGGACAAAATAACTCACTTGAAGTAAAAACAATATTTATAGTTGTATATAAAAAGTAATTGAATCAAGTATTTAAAATAAAGAATTCACATCTATGAAACCCCTCTTTTTTTTGTTTATACTCTTGTATGCCTCCTCCCAGTCATACTCCCAGGATGATATGACCAGGATACAGCTGAGCCTGGACGATGTTGTTGAGGTTGCCCGCGATCAATCGCCCATGGCCACCATGGCACGACACCAGTTCAGGAGCAGCTATTGGGAGTACAGAACCTACAGGGCAAGCTTTCTTCCATCGCTGACACTCAACTCCACGCTGCCCGACATCAATCGTTCCATCGATAAAATTACACGTGACGACGGAACCGAGCATTTTGTTAGCCGGTCAGTGATGAACAGCTCCCTGGAGATGCAGTTGTCGCAAAATGTGGGTCTTACCGGCGGAAATATCTTTCTTAATTCGAGTCTGCAGCGGATCGACAACCTGGGAGTTAATCCCGACCTGAGTTACCTGGCCTATCCTTTTACGATCGGGTTCAGTCAGCCGATCAACGGTTACAACGCTTTTAAATGGGAGAAGAAAATTGAACCGGCCAAGTACGAGGAGGCGAAGAAGGAGCTGATCCATACCCTTGAGCAGGTGAACAACAGGGCGGTGGGCTATTTTTTCGACCTGATCCTGGCGCAGATCAATTTGGAGATCGCGAAAAAGAATTATGCGAATAATGATACCCTCTACAATATTGCAACGGGGAGGTACAACCTCGGCACCATCGCGGAAAACGAGCTGCTTCAAATGGAGCTCAGCTACCTGAATGCGGGTACGGCACTGAATGCGGCCAATATCGACCTGGAGGTGAAGAAGTTCCGGCTTCGGTCGTTTCTTGGATATAGTGAGATGGTGGATATTGAACTGATTGTCCCTGAGGAGATCCCCGGTATTCAGATTGACCTCGGGCGTGCACTGCAGGAGGCGAATACCAACAATCCGGAGGTTCTCGAAATGCAGCGGCGGCTCCTGGAGGCAGAGCAGAGCGTTGCGCAGGCCCGGTCGCAGAAAGGCATTCAGGCAAACCTTTTTGCACTCTACGGGATGAGCAAGAATGCGGATGATCTGGGAGGGGCGTATGTCGATCCGGAGGACCAGCAGCGGTTGCGGATCGGGTTTGAGATTCCGATTCTCGACTGGGGACTGGGACGTGGGCGGTACAAAATGGCACAATCGGCCGAGGATGTGGTGAAAACCAACGTAATCCAGTCGCGCAGTGACTTTGAGCAACAGATTTTCCTCCAGGTGATGCAGTTTAATCTGCAGGATGATCAACTGAGGATCGCGTCAAAGGCCGATGCGATCGCTGAGAAGCGTTACGAGGTAACCAAACAGCGGTTCCTGATCGGGAAAATTGATGTGCTCGATCTGAACGTGGCGCTGGAGGAGAAGGATGTGGCCAGGAGGGGCTACGTGCAGGCACTTCGCAATTATTGGGACTATTTTTACAGTTTACGGATCCTGACACTCTACGACTGGATCGACGATGCGAAACTGGAGGAGGATTTTGACGAGGTTCTGTTAAGATAGGTGCAGCTATTGCAGGTGCTCCCGGGGTAATTGCTAACAGGGTAGAGATAGGTGAAGCTACGGAAAGCACTGCTGCAGCCTCTTGCTATATTGTTGGTTGCCGGGAGGCATGTTAGGTAACGCTCTGTTTAATTATTCCACCGCCGGTATTTCTCTGTTTCTTCAAAAATGCGCCTGAAAATATCCTTGTCGGTTTCGGTCAGCTTTACACCCCTTCTGCGCATCACCTCCTCCATCGTTTCAAAAGCTTTTTCAAGTTTATAATCGCTCAATCCGGATGCTCCTCCCCAGGAAAAAGAGGGGATGAAGTTCCGCGGGAATCCCGATCCGAAAATATTGGCACTTACACCGGCGACCGTGCCGGTGTTCAGCATGGTGTTGATTCCTGTTTTGGAGTGGTCGCCCATGATCAGTCCACAAAACTGCAGTCCTGTTCTAATAAACCTGCTGGAGGGATAATTCCACACTTTCACCTCTGTGTAGTTATTCTTCAGGTTAGAGTTGTTCGTGTCGGCCCCCAGGTTGCACCACTCGCCCAGCACAGCATTCCCCAGGAAGCCATCGTGGCCCTTGTTTGAGTATGCCTGAAACACGGAATTATTAATCTCGCCCCCGGCTTTGCAGTGGGGACCGATGGTGGTGGGACCGTAAATTTTTGATGCCAGTTTAACGGTTGAATGTTCACCCAGGGCGAATGGTCCCCGAATTACCGACCCTTCCATGATCTCACTTCCTTTGCCCAGGTAGATTGGTCCGGCAGCGGCGTTCAGGGTGAAATACTCTCCCGAAAAGTCCTCTTCAACGAACACATTTTCACGGTGCAGTACGCTTACGGTTTCGCTGAGGGGCGCCGATTTGCGGTCAGCCGTTAGCAGGGCAAAGTCGGCTGCGATCTCTTGTCCGTTGAAAGCGAATATCTTCCAGGGATAGTCGATGAGCGAGACTGTTTCGGGAAAACCGGCAGCCTGATCGACCCATCCAGGATCGTTGAGGTTAAATTCTCCCGAGCCGGTATTTAGCGCCAACAGGGTGCTTCCCTGTTTGAGCGACTGACCGCTCTTCAGTTGTCTGATCGCTTCCACAACAGCAGGATTGGGGAGGAGTGCCCCGTTAATCAACAGATTGCTCTCTGCGATACTGGTTGTGAATTTTGTTTGCAGGTAATCCTGCGTGAGGAAGGAGCCTTTTAATCCCAGCCGTTTTTCCCATTTTTCACGGATGGTAAGTATTCCAACACGCAGTTCGGCGACTGGCTTTGTAAAGGTAAGCGGCAGTAGATTATCGCGGTGCTGGTCGTCGAAAAGTATCAGGTTCATGTATGACTTCTTAACCTTTTATTATCAAGATAGTTGGCATGCAATTACAAATATAATCAATTTATGGCAATTGGGACAACATTCTGTACGAACTCTTATTGCATAAAAAAAGTGTTCCGCAACTGCGAAACACTTTTATAGACTATTGAAGTAAGGGAATACCTACTTCTTGTTGTCGTAATGTTTTTTGTACCTGTTCATGAACTTATCCACACGTCCGGCCGTGTCAACAAGCTTCATCTTACCGGTATAGAAAGGGTGAGAAGTGTTGGAGATCTCCACCTTGAGCAGCGGATATTCGACACCTTCAATTTCAATTGTCTCCTTCGATGCTGCAGATGATTTGGTAATGAATACCTCATCGTTTGACATATCCTTGAATGCCACCAACCTGTAATTATCCGGATGTATACCTTTTTTCATTCTGGTCTTCTTTTTACGTGCCTTAAAAATCTGTTTTAAAACGGACTGCAAAGATAATCATGTTTCACTTTTATACAAAACTTTTTCAATGATCTGGTGCATATCTTTTCATAAAAATCAATTCACCGCATCGGGAAGCACCGATTCGTCCACTTTTTCAGGCATAAACCGCCTGTAGGGGATCGCTTTGTTGATCATGTAGCGGTAGGTGTGGTGTGTCTTGGCATGATAAGCACCGGTTGCCTTGTACAATGAGATCATCTTCGGGTTGAAATCGCCCACCCACGACAGCTCCACCTGTTTGTAATGCGGTCTTCTGTTTACCACCTGCTTAAGCTGGTAGATTATACCCGACTCCACCCCGGAGTTCTGGTATTTGGGGGAAACGCCGGCTGCATTGCCCCGCATCCGTGTCATTACCTTCTTTTTCCGAAGGATCAGGAACTTCAGTTTGTTATACAAATTCAGTTTCCCGTTCAGGTGCCTGAAAATCTGGTTTGCATCGGGCAGGAAAGTGAAAAAGGCGATTGGCTCATCCTTGTAATAGGCGAACCAGCAGAGCTCCGGATCAAGAATTGGTTTGGCCCTCTTCATCACATCATACACTGCCTTTGGGTCCAGCGGTGTAAAATCCTCCTTCAGCAAGGGCCATGCTTCATTGTAAACTTTTACTGTATCGTTTACATATTTTTCTGCATTCTTATACTCAAAATGCCTAAAGCTATAACCCGGTCGCTGGTTAATCCATTCAGCAATTTTCCAGAACCGTTCAGGAAAAGGTTTCTCTATGTCGATATGGAAGCTGTACTGTCTGTAGTAGAGCTGAAAGCCGTATTTCTCGAACAGTTCCTTGTAGTAGGGCAGGTTATAAGCCATTCCGTACCCCTGCGGTTCAAAACCGTGTACCAGACAACCCCAGTTCGATTCATTTTCACCGAAATTCACCGGACCGGTCATTGCCTCCAGCCCATGCTCCTTCAACCAGCTTGCGGCTGTGTCGAAGAGCATGTTGGCGGCCTCCTGACTATTAATACACTCGAAAAAGCCGCAACCACCACTGTGGGCGTAGTCGGCTGCTGCCTTGTCTTCCTCATAGAAAGCGGCGATCCGGCCAATGACCTTTCCTGTATCGTTCAGCAGGATCCACCTGCATGCATCGCCCTGCTGAAAATGTACGTTCTTTTGAGGATCAAATGCTGCCTCAATGTCTTTGTCAAAAGGAATGACATAGTTGGGGTCATTCTTATAGAGCTTTCTCGGGAGGTTCAGGAATGCCCTCCTCGTTTTTCTGTCGATTACAATTCTAATTTCCATTTCTCTTACCTAATCCAGACTGAACCAGGAATCCAATATCTTTTTATCACGGTTAGTGTTCACTTCAGAGGAGTGGATGTATTCATTCCTCGAACGAACATACACATAATTTTTTTCAAAAGTACGAATATTTTCAACGATCTCCCCGACAGCTTTAAGGAAATAATGAATCTCTTCATTCTTCATCACCGGATGGAGCGACCACCTCACCCAGCCAGGCTTTTCTGAGAGGTCACCGCTGCTGATTTTCTCCGTGATCTCGTTGCTTCGGTCGTAGCTCACCTCCAGTAGATAGTGACCGTAGGTTCCGGCGCAGGCGCATCCACCGCGGGTCTGGATTCCGTATCGATCGTTCAGCAGCTTCACCATCAGGTTGAAATGGATCTCCGGATGGTAAAAGGAGATTACCCCGATTCGCTCGCGAATATGCTCTGCAAGGATCTCAATACCTGGTATGGCGATCAGCCCGTCGAAAGCAATCTCCAACTGCTCTTCCTCCCGTG
>CAYSMO010000016.1:0-23612 GCA_964432125.1 uncultured Bacteroidaceae bacterium
TGGCAGTTTCGAAGACGGTAAAGACATCCTCAGGTTTGGGTTTAGCGGTCATCTTTGTATTGGGCATTACAGTACCCATCAATTATCTGATCGAAAATTTTATATTGCAGGAGGGAGCACTTACCTGGCTGAGCCCATCCCTGGCTGATGTGGACCTCAGCTTTCTGAGCTTCATTATGTTCATCGCAGTGATCGCATCGATGGTTCAGCTCGTGGAGATGATTATCGAAAAATTTTCTCCCGCACTGTACAGTTCGCTGGGTATTTTTCTCCCGCTGATCGCTGTAAACTGCGCTATTCTCGGGGGATCCCTCTTTATGCAGGAGCGGGAGTATGCCAATATTGCCGAGGCAACATCATTTGCTTTGGGATCCGGAGTGGGCTGGTTCCTGGCGATTGTTGGGATTGCCGCTATTCGCGAAAAGATCCGCTACTCCAATGTGCCTGCTCCGCTTCGTGGACTGGGTATCACGTTTATTATAACCGGACTGATGGGTATCGCGTTTATGAGTTTCATGGGAATTAAATTATAAATAAGAAAAGTTGATCATATGATATTGCTCACATCCACTGGAATCATCGTTCTTGTAAGTATTGCAGTATTTCTGCTTGTAATCATGCTACTGGTGGGCATGCTGCTCTATGCAAGAAAAAAGCTTACGCCGCAGGGTGAAGTTACGATGACATTGAACGACAAGGAACTCACCGTTAGTCCGGGAAATACTGTTCTAAGCACGCTTTCTGCCAATGATATTTTTCTGCCTTCGGCCTGCGGGGGTGGGGGTACATGTGCCATGTGTAAATGCCAGGTTTTGGAAGGAGGCGGATCCATTCTTCCGACTGAAACGGGATTTTTTACCCGCAAAGAGCAACAGAACAACTGGAGGCTTGGCTGCCAGGTGAAGATCCGTGAAGACATTAAGATCCGTGTACCCGATGAGGTGCTTGAGATCAAGAAGTGGGAGTGTGAGGTGATCTCCAATAAGAATGTGGCAACATTTATCAAGGAGTTTGTTGTGCGACTTCCCGAGGGAGAGAGCCTTGATTTCCAGTCGGGCGGTTATATTCAGATTGATGTTCCTAAGATCGAGGTAGATTTCAAGACCAACATCGATGTGGAGCAGAAGTACCGTGATGAGTGGGATAAGTTCGGCATGTGGGACCTGAAGATGAAAAATCCTGAAGAAACCTACAGGGCCTACTCCATGGCCAACCATCCGGCTGAAGGTAATATCATTAAGCTGAACATCCGTATTGCTACCCCGCCTTGGGATGTAAGCCATGGTCGTTTCAAGAATGTGAATCCGGGAGTCTGCTCCTCCTATGTCTTCTCCAGAAAACCGGGCGATAAGGTAATGATCTCAGGTCCGTATGGAGAATTCTTTATAAAAGACACCAAAAAGGAGATGATCTATGTCGGAGGTGGAGCCGGGATGGCCCCGCTAAGGTCACACCTGTTCCACCTGTTTCATACTTTAAAAACCGATCGCCAGGTCTCTTACTGGTATGGGGCACGTTCTCTTCGTGAAGTGTTTTATGCGGAGGAGTTTCGTGCCATTGAGAAGAAGTTTCCCAATTTTAAATTCCACCTGGCCCTGTCGGAACCAACCGAAGAGGATAATTGGGAGGGTTTAAAAGGATTTATCCACCAGGTGCTGTACGACAATTATCTCCGCTACCACGAAGAGCCCGAAGAGGTTGAATACTATATGTGCGGACCGCCCATGATGAATGATGCCGTACAGAAATTGCTCTATAACCTGGGGGTACCCCAAGAGATGATCGCCTTCGATGATTTTGGAGGATAAGCAGGATATGAATATGAAATTTTCCAGGTATTTGTTCGGTGTAGTACTCATCGGTGTTTTGATTTACGTTCTCTCCAGGGCAGCAGGTGATGGCCCATATATCTCTATTGCCGGCTTTACACAGGGCACTACCTACCATATGACCTACCATTCGCCTGGCAGGGATTCGCTCGACCTGAAAGCGGAGATTGATGAACTGCTTGCCCGCTTCGATCAGTCGCTCTCCTCTTATATCGATACCAGTAATCTGTCCAGGATCAACAGGAATATAACAGATCGCGCCGATGCATACCTTGTTGAAGTGTTTAACGAAGCAAAACGGGTATATGAGATAAGTGACGGGGCATTTGATATTACCGTGGGACCGCTGGTTGACGCGTGGGGGTTCGGGCCGGGAACGAAGATGGAGATGTCTCAGGAGGTGGTCGACAGTCTTCTGCAATTTGTTGGAATGGAGAAGGTTTCCCTGGTCGATGGTAGGATTACCAAGGCATATCCTGAGATGCGGATTGATGTCAATGCCATTGCACAGGGGTATTCCGTGGATGTGGTGTGCGATTATCTGGCAGATATGAAGGTAGACAACTATCTTGTGGAGATCGGTGGTGAGATCAGGACCCGTGGTAAAAGTCCCAGGGACGATGACTGGAAGGTGGGGATCGATAAGCCGATTGAGGGCAATGTGATTCCCGGACAGAACTTGCAGGAAGTAGTACGGTTGGTTGATAAATCGCTGGCCTCATCGGGCAACTACCGGAAGTTTTTTGATGTCGAGGGCAAGAAGATTGTACATACGATCGACCCGGCCACCGGTTACACAAAACCAAGCAACCTTTTGAGCGTCACGATCATTACCGATGAATGTATCACGGCAGATGCCTATTCAACGACATGTATGGTGCTTGGACTCGAAAAGGCGAAGAAGTTTGTTGAATCCCTGGACGGTGTAGAGGCACTATTTATCTATTCCGATGAGGATGGTCTCTTTCTTGAATGGATGACCGACGGAATGAAAGATTTACTGCAATAAAAGCTTTACGGTTACTCTGGTCCCAGGCGTTCCGGTTTACCTGGTTCCCCGGTTACCTTCATTTCCTGTTCGCCCGATTCCTGTTCGCCCGATTCCTGATTTCCTGTGTTCCTGGTTACCTTGATCCTGCATCTCCAGCTTTCTTAATCATTCTCCTGTCTCAGTACTTTCACAACTTCCGCCGCCACAACCGCAGGAGATTCCTTTATCTGCCAGCGCATCTGAAGAGCTGGTCGCACGGCAACTTCCTCCGGTAAACTCAGCTTTTCGGTCGAATAGCAACTTAATTCCCAGTCCTGCAAACGCAATAACAACCAGCACAATCGATGCCAACATTACTTTCAGCATATTTTTACTCCTTATAGGTTTCAGTAGTGTAACAAATCCGAAGCCTGGATGTTGTCAGAATCACTCTGTTTTTTGTTAAAAAAGGCAGGAGTTTCCAGAAGCGGCAGGCTACTGACAACCATTACAGTCAGCCACCTCCTCCTTCAGACGGGCTTTGTGGCATCGGATCTCTTCATGCTTCACGCATTTCAGTCCGAGTTTGGCCATATCCTTGTTGTGACCAACGCGGTAAGCAGGGAATTTCCCCTTCTTTTTTACCAGCATATTTAGTCCCATTCCCAGCATCGATAGACTGATCAGCACGAAGGACAAGAGAAGTATATTTAAAAACATCTGAACAAACGTTGTTAATTGTTGTCAAAAGTGTGTAAATTTCACCTTACAAAGGTAATAATTTGAAAGCAATATGCGGTGAAATTCCGGTATGAGTTTTTATGGAAAGTAAACGGATCAATTTAACTGATAACGAGATTCTGCATGATTTTCATCTGGCGCACCTGAGTCGCCAGGTAGCTTCCCTGGGCCGTAAGGAGGTCTTATCGGGAAAGGCCAAGTTTGGTATCTTTGGTGATGGCAAAGAGGTGGCACAGATTGCTATGGCCAGGAATTTCCGCAATGGCGACTGGCGATCAGGGTATTACCGGGACCATACCTTTGTTATGGCGGCAGGCATGTTAACTGCAGAACAGTTTTTCTACCAGCTTTATGGTTTTACCGACGAAACACTGAATCCGGGAAGTGCAGGCAGGAACTTCAACAACCATTTCGCATCCATTAGTCTCAATGATGACGGCTCATGGAAAGACCTTACTTCCATGAAAAACAGCTGTGCCGATCTTTCACCAACTGCGGGACAGATGCCGAGGCTTATTGGATTGGGGTATGCCTCGAAGTTGTTTCGTGACAATGAGGCGCTTAGTCGATATACCAATTTTTCCAACAAGGGCGATGAGGTGGCTTTTGGAGCCATCGGCGATGCCAGTACAGCTGAAGGAATGTTTTTTGAAACCATTAATGCGGCAGCAGTATTACAGATCCCTATGGCACTGGCCGTGTGGGATGATGGTTACGGTATCTCCGTAACCAAGGATCTGCAAATTGTGAAGGCCAGTATATCGGAGGCGCTTGAAGGGTTCCGGAAAAAGGATGGAAGCAATGGTATCGAAATATTCAAGGCCAACGGATGGGATTACCCGGAGTTAATAACTGTATTTGAAGAGGGGATCTCCCGTTGCAGAAAAGAGCATGTTCCGGTGCTATTCCATATCGATGAGATGGTACAGCCATTCGGACACAGTACATCAGGGAGTCACGAGCGATATAAATCTACCGAACGACTTGCGTGGGAGAAGTCTTTTGATCCGCTGATAAAAATGGAAGAGTGGATACTTAGCGAGGGGATCGCCACTGAGCTGAAGCTGACAGAAATAAAGGAGCAGGCTGTGGCTGATGCAAGGAAAGCCCGGGATAAGGCATGGAAGGATTATATTGCTCCGATAAGAAGGGAGCGTGACGGGTTGTTGGAGATTATTGACAACCGTTCCTGTAGTTGCAGGAATGAAGAGGTAGATAAGTTGGGAATTCTGAGCAGGGATCTGAAACGGATCATGAACCCAATAAGAAGGGATGTGCAGTCGACTGCCAAGAGAATCATGCGCAACCTTTGCGCTGACTGTCCGGTGCGTGGTGAAATACAGGAATCGATGTCGAGGTGGATCGACGATTACAGGAAAAAGAACCATGAAAGATACAGTACGAAGCTTTACAATGAGACCGATCGTTCGGCCCTGAAGGTTGACCTTGTGCCTGTGCAGCTTGAGCAGGGGGTTGTTGTTAATGGAAGGGAGATCATCAGGGACAATTTTGATGCGCTTCTTGCCAGGAACCCTTTGTTGGTCACTTTTGGAGAGGATACCGGAAAGATTGGAGATGTGAACAAGGGGCTTGAAGGGTTGCAGGAGAAGTATGGGGAATTGCGGGTTACAGATACAGGGATTCGCGAGACAACCATTATTGGTCAGGGTGTCGGAATGGCACTTCGCGGCCTGAGACCGGTAGCTGAGATACAGTACTTCGATTATCTTTTGTATGCCCTGGCTACGCTGAGTGATGACCTGGCCACACTGCATTGGCGTACCAAAGGGGCGCAGGCAGCCCCGGTGATTATCCGCACCCGCGGTCACAGGCTCGAGGGCATCTGGCATTCAGGCTCCCCATTGAGTATGGTGATCAATTCCATTCGCGGGATCTATGTATGTGTTCCCCGCAATATGACGCAGGCAGCCGGGATGTATAACACTTTACTCGAGGCTGACGATCCGGCACTGGTGATCGAGCCGCTGAAAGGGTATGGACTCAAAGAGCCACGGCCGTCAAATTTTGGTGAGTTTAGGGTTCCACTCGGAAGGCCCGAGGTACTTACCGAAGGAGATGATTTAACATTGGTGACCTATGGTTCGTGTGTCAGGATAGCAGAAAATGCAGTGAAGCAGCTGAAGGAATTTGACATCAGCGTTGAGCTGATTGATGTTCAGACGCTGTTGCCATTTGATCTTGATGGCACCATCGGGAGGTCAGTTGCCAAAACCAACAAGGTGGTGTTCTTTGATGAGGATGTTCCGGGAGGCGCCACCGCCTTTATGATGAAAAAGGTATTGGAGGATCAGAAGGCATATTATCATCTTGATGCTGAGCCAAGAACCCTTACAGCGCATGAACACCGTCCGGCATACAGCTCCGACGGGGATTATTACTCCAACCCGAATGCGGAGGATGTTTTTGAGACGATTTATGAAATCATGCATGCCTATGCGCCGCAGAAATATCCGTCGATCTATTAATCTCATCACATTTTCTTAAAATGTAGATTTTCAAGAGACTGAACATCATGTTTTTTGGTATATAATAATTTTTACAGATCAGTATAATCGAGATAAATCAGTAATCCTTTCGATCCTCTTCAGTAATCTTCTTTCCCAGCTGGTCATCGTCGGAGAACCTTCTGATCTTGTAATTGATGGAGGCGAACAGGATGCTGAAAAGTGGGCTAAGGATATTGAAAAATGCAAAGGGGATATATTCAATGGTGGGGACACCGAGCACCCTGGATTGGGTTGCTCCGCAGGTATTCCAGGGGATCAGCACCGAGGTGATGGTTCCACCATCTTCGAGGGTACGACTCAGTACCTCCGGTTTTAGTCCGCGTTCTTCATAAATTCCGGCAAACATCCTTCCCGGCACCACGATAGAGATGTACTGGTCGGATGCAGTTATATTGAAAAACACGCTTGTTCCAATGGTGGTTGCCACCAGTGAACCGGTGGAGTTGGCCCCTTTGATTATCGACAAAGTAATTTTTTTTAGCATGCCGGCGGCCTCCATGGTTCCTCCAAACATCATGGCCGACAGGATCAGCCAGATGGTGTTGAGCATTCCCTGCATACCACCGGTGGTAAGTAGTTCATTTACCATGGCATTGTTGGTGGTGATGGTTAGCTCTCCATAGATTGATTGCATAACGCTAAGGTAAGAGGCTTTGAAGAAGGTTTGGGTTTCCGGTTCCAGCATCGTTCCAACCTCCCTGATCAGATGTGGCTGGAAAATGATTGCGAAGAGTCCACCCATCAGTGATCCGAACAGAAGCGAGGGAAGTGGAGGAACCTTTTTGATAATCACGAAGATCAGGGCTGCGGGGACCAGCATCAGCCAGGGAGTAACCACGAAACGGTTATCTATAGCGTTCAGCACAAGATCAATATCTTCAAGTCCTGCATTGAAGTTATAGGTAAATCCGATCACAAGAAAGATCACCAGTGTAAGCGTCATGGCCGGGACCGTGGTTATGGTCATGTACCTGATGTGGGTAAAGAGGTCGGTGCCTGCCATGGCAGGAGCGAGGTTGGTAGTGTCGCTGAGGGGTGACATCTTGTCGCCGAAATAGGCACCTGAGATGACTGCGCCTGCAATAACGCCTTCACTGATTCCGAGGGTTTTTCCGATACCGACCAGCGCGATACCCATGGTGGCTATGGTCGACCATGAACTGCCTGTGGCCAGGGAGACAACGCCTCCGATGATTACGGTTGCAAAAAGAAAGATGCTGGGGTGGAAAATCTTCAATCCATAATAAATCAGGGTAGGAACTACACCACTAAGCATCCATGTGCCGGCAAGTGCGCCGATAAGCAGGAGAATGAGGATAGAGGGCATGGCAGAGCTGATGCTATTTACAATGCTTTGTCTGATTGCGGTCCATTTGTGTCCCTGGGTGATTGCGATCACACCTGCAACTGCAGCTGCAAGGATGAGCGCAAACTGGTTGGAGCCATCAAGGGTATGGTCGCCAAAGTGAACCACATTCAGCGTTAATAGTGTGATCAGTAAAAAGATCGGTATCAGCGATTGCAGCAAGGAAGGCTGTTTCGTCCTCTGCTTGTTCATTGGCATACTGAATTTTGGGCTCAAGATAAATAAAATATGTTGAAATTTTCCACGTTATAGATATGTACGTGGGCCTGCGAGGCTGCGGGGGATAGTTTGAACATAGTTGTATATGACGAAAAAAGGTTTCAGAAAAGCTGAAAATAGTTTAAATTGCAAAAAGAAAAAGAATCAATATGGGGCTGAATTACGATTTTTTTCATATTGCCAATGATAAGGTCGCTGAAGGCGGACGGGTGTTGATCTCAGAACCTTTCCTTAGTGATAAATACTTCAGACGGTCTGTTGTTTATCTGACGGAGTACAGTGAAAAGGGATCTGTTGGTTTCGTTCTGAATAAGACGTTGGATATGAGGATTTCTGATGTTATTTCCGATTTTCCTACTGTTGATTTTCCAGTAACCCTCGGAGGGCCTGTCAGCACAAATACAGTGCATTACCTGCATACTTTGGGCGATGAGATTCCCGAAAGTGTACATGTGAAAGAGGGGGTCTTCTGGGGTGGAGATTTTCAGATGATGAAAGCGCTGGTGAAGGCAGGTAGGGCCACGAGGGAGAATCTCAGGTTTTTTCTTGGTTATTCCGGTTGGACAGAGAACCAACTTGACGGAGAACTGGAGATGAATGCCTGGCTGGTGGGCGAGATACCACCCGCACTGGTTATGAAAGGAGGATCAGCTGAGTTCTGGACCGAAACACTGGCGGGGTTGGATGCAAAATACAAAGCCTGGACCAACTTTCCGGATGATCCGGGAATGAACTAATCAATCTTTGCAAGAAAACGTCAACTACTGCGTTATTCTCGTTTTTGAAGCAGTCATTTACGAACAGTAAACTCCTTAGCTTCAAAAACTTCGAAAGCCTTGTATTTGACGCTTTCTTATCAAAGACTGAAAATAGCTTAGTTTTGGCTTCCGAGCTCGTAAACTCGATTCTTTCTGTCACTAATCATGAAAGATACATATTAGGAGAATCAGGTTTAATATGCTTTCTTTCAGCTACTAAACTTTCTTTCGGCTACTCAGCTTTTACAAAAGTTAACTGATTTGTTGTATAATTTTTCTGAGATCCTGGTTTTTTCTGATTTTCATAGTTTTGACACCTGCTGCAGTACCTGCCTCCACATCACTCTTTTTATCACCAATAAACCACGACCGATCGGGGTCCACATCGAATTGTGCCATTGCTTTTTCCAACATCAATGGTTGAGGCTTTCTGCACAGACAATTCTCCTTTGCCGGATGATGGGGACAATAATAAACAGCCGAGAGGGAGATTCCGTGACCAAGCAATTGCTCTTCCATATAGGCATGCACCTTTTCAACATCTCCTCTGGTGTATTTTCCTTTGCTGATCCCACCCTGGTTGGTGATGACAAACAGCAGATAGTCTTTTTCCTGAAAATATTGCAGTGCCTCAATTACGCCATGGTTGATTTTAAAATCCTCAATGCGGTAGACATAGTAGTTCCTTTTCGGATGATTGATAACACCGTCCCTGTCCAGAAATACAGCCTTGTTTATCATCACAAGTTTATATTAATGTAATATTTTATAAATAAGCTCTTTAAGTAGATCACCCGGAGAAATAACCGTTCCATTGTATCCTTTGGATTTCATATCGTATTCACGAAGCAGCTCTATAATCCGGATGACCCTGGAGGCGTTATAGTTTCTGGCTGCTTCGACATAGTCTTTTACAAAAAACGGTCTGACACCCATCTGTTCTGCCAGGTTATCGCGCGATTTATCCTCAATCCAATAGTAGATAAGAACCCTGGCGAAGAAGTTGTACAGCGTGTTGATCGTAAGAACGAGTGGATGGTTTTTCTGGTTATCAGCAAAATAGTTGATGATTCTGTTGGCCTTTACCACATCTCTTTTTCCAATTGCATTTTGCAGTTCGAAATTATTGAAATCCTTGCTGATCCCAATGTTTCTTTCAATCAGTGCAGAGGTGATCATCTTTTGCCCCTCACCAAGAGAGATAATCAGTTTATCGATTTCATTGGAGATCTTCGACAGATCGCTCCCCAGAAACTCATATAGCAGCGCAGATGCTTTTGGTTCAATGGAGAGGTTTTTCGCCGAGAGATAGCCTGCGATCCAACCCGGAATCTGGTTGTCGTAAAGTTTTGTTGACTCCAGGTAGACGCTGTTCTTAATCAGTGACTTGAATACTTTTTTACGTTTATCCGGCTTGGCATATTTATAGTTAAGCACCAGCAGGGTCGAGGAGAGTGGATTTTCAACATAGTGAATCAGGTCATCTATACCGGCCATATCCTGGGCCTCCTTTACGATAATAACCTGGCGTTCAGACATCATTGGAAAACGCTTGGCCGCATTAATTACTGTGCGTGCATCAGCATCCTTGCCATAAAGGACGGTCAGGTTAAAAGATTTCTCTGCCTCCTCCAGGACATTCTCCTGGATAAAATCAGAGACACGATCGATGTAATAGGGTTCGTCTCCCGTTAGAAAGTAAACTGGATGGTAGCTTCTCTTTTCCAGATTGGATATAATATTCTCGAAAGTTTTCAGTTCCATCTATTCGAATCTCAGGTGTTTCACAGATTCTCCCTGATCTCTCAGCTCTACCAGTGAATCTATACCGATTCTTACATGTCTTTGGGCAAATTCTTTGGTAACTAATTTGTCGCTTTCCGTGGTTTTGATTCCTGAAGAGATCATCGGTTGGTCGGACACCAACAACAGTGATCCTGTTGGTATTTCATTGGCAAAACCAACGATAAAGAGGGTTGCTGTTTCCATGTCAATGGCCATGCTTCTGGTGGTTCTCAGGTGCTCCTTGAAATTTTCATCGTGCTCCCAAACCCTTCTGTTTGTAGTAAAAACTGTTCCGGTCCAGTAGTCTTGTCCCTTGTTTCGTATCGTGGTTGAAACTGCCCGCTGAAGGCTGAACGCCGGCAGGGCCGGAACCATGGGGGGTAGGTAATCGTCGGAGGTGCCATCGCCGCGGATGGCAGCGATGGGAAGTATCAGGTCGCCCAACTGGTTTTTTCGTTTTAGTCCTCCGCATTTCCCAAGAAAAAGGACTGCTTTGGGGTTGATGGCTGCAAGCAGGTCCATGATCGTAGCGGCATTGGCACTTCCCATGCCGAAGTTGATGATTGTGATGGAATCTGCATTGGCACATGGCATAACGGCAAAGGGATCAACAATGGAAGTATCCATTTCGCTACAGAAAATTTCCAAATAATTATGAAAGTTTGTAAGCAAAATGTAATCACCAAAATTTTCAATTGGGTTTCCTGTATATCGGGGCAGCCAGTTGCTGATGATCTCCTTTTTTGTTTTCATGATTGAATAACTTAATTTCGGTGCATCATAAAAATGATTGTATAAAGATAACAGCATTTATGCAAAAACTGAACCTGCCGGAATATGATTTAAAGCTTAAAAATGAATCCGGGCGAATAATGGTATTTGATCCGTTCAGAGAAAAATACGTTGTGCTTTCTCCCGAGGAGCTTGTTCGTCAACAATTTGCCAGGTTTCTGGTTGAAGAGCGGAGCTTCCCGGGCAAGTTGATGGTTACCGAGTACGCGCTTAAGTTGAATCGAATGGCAAAACGATGTGATATCCTGGCTTTTGACAGAAACGGGCTACCTGTGGCGTTGGTAGAGTGTAAGGCACCGGGAGTGAAGATCACCCAGGATGTTTTTGACCAGGTTGCGCGGTATAATGTTGTGTTCAGGGTAGGGTACCTAATGGTTACCAATGGCATGAATCATTATTGCTGTAAAATTGATTTTCAAACGGGTAGTATTGGATTTCTTGCTGATATTCCGTTTTTTCCTGATCTTATCTGATCAGTTGGAGGAAGTGTTCGTCCTTGAAACTATCGCCCATCCAGTTCCACTCTTTCCTGGTACCGGTAATGATAAATCCTGCTTTTAGAAAAAGTTCGAGGCTTGAATTGTTGCTGACAGAGATGCTACAATAGAGTTGGTGAATCCCAAGTACTTCGAAGCAGTACTTCTTGATAATTTCTATTGCCTCTGCGGCATAACCCTGCCTGCGTTCATCTTTTTCACTGATAAGAATCCCCACAGCTGCCCGTTTATGAAAATGATCGAAATCGAAAAGATCAATGGTTCCAACCGGTTTGTTTTCTGCTTTCAGCTGGATGACAAGTCTCAGCTGTTTGGTTTCAAAAATATCCTTGTGTGCGTTTTCAATGTATCTTTTAAGGATGAACCTTGAAACAGGAGAGAGGGTTTCTGATACATTCCAGATATCGGTATCATTTTCCCATTTATACAGCAGATTCAGATCTTCCGGTTCCAGTGCACGCAAAAATATCTTTGTTCCGGTAAAGATGGAATCAGTCATTTTCTTCTCTTGAATAGACGACATTATAATCTTTTCCGTTTCTCGATTGAACCGTGATTTTATCGTTTATGGCATCATACACCAGGGTAATTATTTCTCCCGAATCAGGATCGGTAAGAGTAATGGTAAAGTTTTGCTCACTAAGTCTTGTAAGTGCTTTGGCGACAGTTGCTTCACGGGGTATGATCTCAATATACCATATGTCCCGCTTACCTGCACCTTCTTCGTGACGCATGGTGTAAATTCCTGTTTCTCCGTTTTTTATCGGTACGAAATAAGTATTGTTGTTCGTGGTATTTACAGGATAACCTATATTGAATACTGGTTCAAAGGAACCGTTTTCCGAAAGGTCTGAAACAAAGATATCATATTCACCCATGTTAAAATGACCTTTGGAAGCGAAAATGAGTTTTTTTCCATCGGGACTGATATAAGCTGAAGTTTCATCATGGTCGGTATTTACTACCGGACCGGCGTTGATGGGTTCCGACCATGAGCCGTCGTCAAGTTTGGTGCTGATCCATATATCGAGTCCTCCAAATGTACCCCTGCGGTCACTTGAAAAATAAATGGTTTCACCATCAGGATGAAATGATGCATGGTCTTCTGTGAAATTGGAATTTACATTGCCGGGCAGTGGCTCAGCCTTGCTCCAGAAGGTGCCGTCGTACATACTGTAATATATATCACTATCAAATTCACCCTGTTTCACCAACAGAAGTTCCGTTCCTTCATGGGAGAGTCCGGTAGGAATCATCTCACCATCTGACCCAATCTGGGGAGTAATATTGATGGGATTGGACCATTTACCATCCTGTTTAACACTCATCAATATTGCTTCATAGAATCTCTGACTGACCATCCATACCAACATTTTTTCATTGGCTGAAATGATAGCATTGTATTCATTTTCCGAAGTGTTTATAGGTTCTTCAAAGCAGCTCTTATAGATATCCAGGGGAACATCCTGGATGATCTTAGCCCTGCCAACCGCCTTTATCTCATCTTCTGTGAGACTGATGTTGTATCTTTTTTCAAAGTCTTTTGCTGACTTGAAGGTCTCATAGGCTTCCAGGGCCTCCTCCAATTGATTATTAATTCTATATGCATTGCCCAGATAGAACCAGGTATGATGGGGGGCCTCTTTTTGCTTGTAGTAATTTTGCCTGTATTTAAGGGATGTGTTTTCAGTTGCTTTGAGAAAATGATCAATTGCATATTTTTCCTGTCCCTCAATATTCAAATAGGCCATTCCCAGTTTATAATGTACATTATGATTGTCAGGTTCAACAAGTAGCAACTGTCTGTAAAGATAGGCTGCCTCCTCATATTCCTCTCTGACAAAGAAAAAGTCACCATCCTCAAACAACTCTTCAGGAGTTTCCTCCTGCGCAATTAAATAAGTAGGAATCAATAAGCTAATTATCAATATGATAAGGTGCAGCCTCATTTTATTTTCAACTCTTCCGGGACGTTGATGTCTTCTAATTCAACAACAATTCCATTGGGTACACTTACAATAAACTGAACACGTCGATTGAGCGCCCTGCCTTTTGGTGCATCCCTGTTTTCTATTGTACGGTTGATTGCTACAGGATCTGTTTCACCCTTGCTCATGGTGGTAAGGCGGTTGTTATCGACTCCCTCTGACTGCAGGTAATCAGCTACGGTTGTTGCACGCTTTTTCGCAAGCTTCTTATTGTAGTCTTCGTCTCCAATGGCATCTGCATGACCAATAATTTCTATTTGTAAAGTAGGGAATCGGTTCAGGATAGTCGCAAGTCCGTTAAGTTTATCTATTGCATTTTCAGACAATTCAAAACTGTCAAAACCAAAGAATACAGGTTTAACCAGGTAGGCTTCAACGACCTCCTCTTCTATCACATCTTCTGCTACCTCTGCGGTCTCTTCGATTATTTCGGAGACCTCGTCTGTCACCTCTTCAATAACTTCACGGGTCTCCTCAACTGCATCCTCTATGACTTCAGTCAGCTCCTCAACCTCCTCTGCCTGCTCAAATGCAACAATGACCGGTTGTGCCGATTCAGGGATCCACTCGAACCTGTAAACATCCACCTCACCTGCTTCACCTTTCGAATACATTGCAAGGTATCCATCAAATTCAATCTCTTTGGGAGTAAAAGCGAGGTCATCATCAGCTGTATTTAGCGGATAACCCAGGTTGACCGGTTCTCCATAGGTATTATCGTCCAGGATATCACAATAAAAAATATCAAATCCTCCCATCCCTGAATGTCCCTGGGAGCTAAAGTATAGTCTTTTTCCATCGGAGCTGACAAAGGGATTTTCTTCGTTCAGAACAGTGTTTACGTTTTCTCCAGGCAGAATTACATCACCCCATGTTCCGTCGGCATTTCTTTCACATTTGAATATATCCATTCCTCCCAACGATTCATTTCTATTGCTCGTGAAATAAATTGTATTCCCATCGGGGGTGAAGCAAGCATGCGATTCGTAATATTTTGAATTGATTGGTTTTGGGAGGGGTTCAGAACGGTACCATCTGCCGTTTTTAAATTCACTCATCCAGATATCACTCTCAAACTGATCGGCCCAGGAGAGAAGCATAGTATTTCCGTCATGAGAAAGCGCCAAAACATTCTGGTTTCCGTCAGACTGGATGGAGGGAGTTATGTTATATGGTTTTGACCATTTGCCATCCTGTTTTATCGAGACATACACGCCATTGTAAAACTTCTGCTTTCCCATAAAGGCAAATGTATTCAGGTCACCAGACACAACGGGATTATAAACCGGAGCCCTGATCATGTTGATCTGCCCGAGGGTTCCCACCTTATATTGCTCCCTGTTGCTGATTTCCTCTTTTGCATTTTCACATGCCTGAATCTGCAATTTCGCGTAGACTGCCGGGGTAGTTCCATCTTCCTCATACTCCAGAAATTTCCTGTAGTTTTTTATTGCTTCGTCGAACTGGTTGTTAATCCGGTAAGCATTTGCCAGCTGAAGGTATGCATCGGCAGGTGCATTTTCCTCTTTGAAAGAGCCCTCCCTGTATCTTTTTTCAGCAATGTTTTCAGTTGCCTTTTCAAGATATGGTATTGCTTCTACTTTTTTACCTTCTATTTGCAGAAGGCATGATCCGATCCGGTAATTAATGTTGGAATTTTCCCCATAACCTTCATTGTACACTTTGGTGTATGCGTAAAGGGCCTCTGCGTAATCTTCTTCAGCATAGAAGAATTCCGCATCGTAAAAATTTTCTTTCGGATCGTATTGGGCGTTGAGAATTGCTACCATCAATAGAAGCGAAAACAAAGTAGATACTCTTTTCATTACCGGGCAGTTTGGTGTGATTACTACAAATTTAAGAATTAAATTATAAGTACAAAGGAAAAAAAAATACTTTTGAATCTTTATAGCCTGGATTATTCATACATTAAATTTTGTGCAGCTACAACTTGCAGCACCTGCTGATGTAGTTGCCTACTTCAAAGGGCTTGCAATATGTAGCTGCACAAAAATTGCTGCACTTTAGTATTTTTTTTTAAAATCTTAAAAAAATATTGTTAATTTGCTATTATTCTGAATGTTATATTTTTTTGCCAAAATTAATGAATAATTCAGGATAGGTTCAGCAAGCTTCTAAAGGCAGCACCAGTAAGCCGTATACTCGGATTCTATTGACGGACTATGTAACGAATATCTTTCAATTGTTTCTGGCATCCGTTGTGTTTATGAAAACATCTATACGCTCCTTTTTCTGTTACTCCTTTTCCGGGTCCTTTTTTCTTCTCCTAAGAAAGATGAGGATAAATACCAGTAAGCCGGTAAACAGCAGTCCTCCAGTTATCTTCAATCCTTTTGAGACCCAACTTTTTTCTGTCTCCGGATCAGCTTCAGGGATAGGTTCAGTTGCAAATTTTGAAATCAGGTCAATGAGTAATAGCTTCATCTCCTCTTCTGTAAATCCGAGCTGATCGGCATGTTTTATTAGGTATGATACCAGGTCGTTGATGCTCTGAATTCCCTCTTTTTCAAGGTTTAGGCCCCGCAGGAAATCACTTAATTCTTTCGGACTGTTCTTCATTAGGTAATCAACAAAGGCATCCAAAGGTTTATCATTTACCAGGTCTGATATTGCCGTGAGCAGCAGGTCCGTTTCAAATTCTACTCCGGCCTTATTGTTTAGGAGATCCAGCAGCTCTTTTGTAGTGCTGATTTCCAATTCAGCAAGGTCAAGGCTTTGGAGATATGCACGAAGGTTCCCTTGGGAGGAAGAAATAAGATCTTCGAGTGCTTTATCCGCCTCAGTTAAGGTTACATTGATCTTTTTAAGCGTTCTGATAATATCATTTTCATTGAAACCATTATTTTCAGCAGCTTTTCTGAGGTGATCCAGGAGCTCTGCAGCTGAGGATATTCCCTCTTTTTCGAGATCGAGTGTTCGGAGATACTGCTGAAGCTCCCTTTCGCTATTGTTAATCATCATCCGGAGCAACTCGTCAGCATTATTGTTTACCTTGTGAATCGATTTTAACTCTTCAAGTTGATTGCGGTCTGCACCTTGCCTTTCAAGGTATTCAATCAGCTCTTCGATATTGTTAATTCCAAGAGTTGAGGGATCGATGTCCTTGAGAAGTTCTCTAAGCTCTTTGCTGCCATCTTGTTTCAGTTGATCGATCTCTTTCTGTAATTGATTTCGTTCTTTTTCCTTATCAGCCGGATCGCCGGGAACAGCTTGCTGATCGGTAATATCACTAATTATTGTATCGCCGGTATCTATTTCTTCTTCTTTTCCGGCCTTTATGACCAGTTGGGTAATGCTTCTGTCACCATTTTCTTCGACCATGATCAGATCAACCAGGTTGGTTCCTTCTTCGGGTACTATTTCGTATACAAAGCGCCTTCTATTAATGTTAAATGTATCTGATGCTATTGTGATACTATCGATGGAGTGTGCTGCAAACAGTGTTGATCCCTTTTCAAGGTCCATTCTTATTTTCAGTTTTCTTCCGGGTTGTGCGGTAATCAGTGTATCCTCAATTCCAATTCTGCTGTCACTTCCGGTAAGCAATTTAGGTTCGTAGGGTTTTGTTTCAAGTACCAGCTCTTTATCGATCCTGATTCCTTCCTTTTCTGTAAGCTCATCAATGATGATCTGTTTCACCAGATCGTTAAATGTTATACTACGTAATAACAGGTCATAATCACCCTGGGGAGCTTTTAGTTCAAAAGTTTGATTAGCCAGGTCCGGCTGCCCGATTTGTATAGTATCTTTGGTTGTCCTGTCAATCAGGTAGATCACCAGACTGTCGCTTGAGCCGATACCTTTTGTGTCGGAGTCAATTGCACCGGTGATCAGGTAAAGTCTGGGGTTGTTTTCTGAGTAGACATCGAGGAAATAAATGTCGTGCCGTCCCAATCCTCCATCCATGAACTTCGAGAAATAGGCATTGTCTCCATTATTCACAGGATAAAAGAACAGATCATCATCAGTGGTATTGATGGGAAATCCGAGATTGATCGGCTCTCCCCATGCTCCGTTTTCATCAACGGCGGAGTAGAATACATCATACCCTCCCATGTTGTAGTGTCCGTAACTACTGAAATAGAGCAATTTGCCATTCTCTGTGATAAACGGGGTATCTTCATTGTAGCGGCTGTTGATCATCGGACCGAGGTTGATGGGCAGTCCCCAAATACCATTCTCCTGTTTTTCCGATTTGTAAATATCCAGTCCGCCGAATCCGCCTTTTCTGTTACTGGTAAAATAGAGCGTCTTTCCGTCTTTGGAGAGGGATCCGTGCGATTCCCAATATTTGGTATTGATATTGTCACCCAGCTTTTCTAAAGCGGTCCATCTGCCGTTTTCATACGAGCTGACATACAAATTACCGATGAAGTCATCATTGCGGTAGATAATCATGGTGTTTCCGTCCCATGAAAGGCTGGTGGGATAGACATCTCCATCGACGCCCAGTTCCGGTATGATATTGCGGGGAGGTTGCCATTCGCCATCAATCTTTTCAGAAAAGAATGTGGCATCATAAAACTGCATTTTAGAAACATAAACAAGCCTGTCTCCCTTGCCGGAAACGATAGGATTTATATCTGCAAAACGCGTGTTAATTGACTCACCAGGATTATGATAATCATAATCAACCGGCATTGTTTTCAGGTAGGATGCCCTGTCACAAATCCTGATCTGCTCTTCAACCAGCTCAACATCGTAGACCTTTTCGTCGAGAATGTCCCGGAAATGGAGATAATTTTCCTTTGCCTTATCTATGTTGTCGTTTACAAGGTATGCATTTCCAAGATAAAAGAACGCTTCAGGAGGTGCGGTTCTCTCCTTGAAGCTATTCTGTTTGTATTTTGGATTGATGTTCCTGGACGCCTGCTCCAGGTAACGAATGGACCTGTCTTTCTGATAGGGGTCGTTGAGCAGGCAGACCCCGATTTTGTAATTGATGTCGTCATTGTCAGGATCAGCCCTGTGAATTCTGAGATAAAGAGGTAGTGCTTCATTGTACTCTTCAAAAAGGAAGTAGGATTCAGCCTCAAGAAAGATCTCTTTAAGATCGGGTGATTGGGCATAAATGCAAGCAAGAGGAAATAATAAGGATGCAAGAATCGCATTAAAAATTTTTCGCCTCATAATTGCAAAATTTAGTCGTGACTTAGAATTGCCCTACTTTGTTATAGCCCAATCATTTTATTTGCTTAACAAATGTAATAAATATCTTAAAAGTAATCACCTGAATAATTCACAAAATTTCTACTGTGATGTCCAATTGCCAGCTTATTGTTTCGGAAATTGGTTTTTTCTTTTCTGAAAATGTTCATTATTCAACCAATAAAAAACCACAGTTGGTCGTATTTCCTGGTATTCAAATACCTTGAAGAGATTTTTTATACCAATATTTATTTTCCCAAACACCTGAAACCCTTTCGCAGGAGATCAATATCATTTGACAACTTATAATCTCTGGCATAAATAATATTTAACTTTTCCAGTATTTCACTATTATTTTCCTGACTGATACGGTAAATAGCCGGGGTCAGGACTCCTTTTCTGAGTTTGGGAAGGGAGGATACATCGATATTTGATCCGGTCTCGTAGCCGACCAGGGTTTTTATTCCTGTCAGTACCTGAGCCAGGTTTGATAAAGCATGAAAAGGTTTTTTTATACAGCCGACCCAAAAGGGGAATGTCAGAATAAGTATGAACGATGCGATCATATCAAAGAGGCGTTTTGATCTGAGGCTGGATTCTTTCTGGATGGAATTAAAATGAATTGTATACAGTTCTCCGGATGTATGAATTGAGTTGCTACCTATAATTGAAAGGCTTTCAGGCGGGGCAATTTTATAATTTACTGTCACTCCTGTAAGCCTTGTCATGATCCGGATAATTTGCTGTGAAGAGATATTAGCGGAGCAGAACAAAATCTCATCAAGTTTATTAATTCTTGATATCTCTGCGATTTGATCAATGCTTCCGATAAAATGGTCATCATAATCTGCTTCAGGACTTACATACCCAATAATCTCTGGTTTTATCCGGGTCTGACCAAGCATCTGGGTTACCCTTTCTGCTTCTTTTTTTTCACCCACGATTACGATGCGTTTTTTCCTGTTCAGGTCAAGCCGGTAATCGGATGAGCCCGCCAGGTGCAATAGAAGACGCCAGGTCAGGGTCCCAAGAATGGTCCAAACGGATCCCAGGAGGATCAGTGCCCTGGAAAACCTAAGACTTTCGGGAAGCAGCGCATAGATAATAAGTATGATAAATGTACCGATCAAAATTCCTCGCAGGTATTTCCATATCCTTAGAGGCTTATCATATCCTCCTGAATAGTAAGCTGATAAAATCCAGATAAGAATGTATGCGGGAACCACCCAGGCAAGGAAATTTTCCGGATAATAATCCGTAGCATTAAACCTGTATCTTTCCCAGAAGGGTAGCCCGAAAAGAAAACCTGAAAAGATGATCAGGGCATCAATTACCTGGCGGTATGTGCGCTTTACAAACCTTCGGAATACTGCCATCGCTGCTCTTAGGTAAATAGCAATATTGATAATTATAGAGTAGTATTTGGCGTTTCTTGAACTGAAGTGCTTTCTGGCAAAGATGATCATGGCATTGTAGAAAACGAGTACATAGTTCAGACTGCCTTTTTTCGTGCTTTCTCCTTTGTAGTGAATAATGGTGGAACCGGGGAAGTAATAGTTTCTGTATCCACCTTTGATTATTCTGTAAGAAAGGTCAATATCCTCTCCATACATAAAATAGTCTTCATCAAGAAGTCCTACTTCACTGAGAGCCTTCTTCCTCAGAAACATAAAGGCTCCTGCTAGTACCTCTACTTCATTTGCCTCATCCCCAGGGAGATGTCCGAGATGATACCTTCCGAATTTTTTCGATTTCGGAAAAAGTGCCGACAGTCCGAATATTTTATAAAAAGCCACCCATGGTGTTGGCAGGGCCCTTTTCGATTCGGGCAGGAAATGTCCTTTTCCGTCAATCATCTTTACACCAACAGCTCCCGCATTGGGATGTTGTTCCATAAAATCATAACACTTTCTGAAGGTATTCTCTTCAACAACCGTATCGGGGTTCAGCAACAGGACATAATCACCGGATGCCTTGCGGATAGCCTGGTTGTTTGCCTTGCTGAAGCCAATATTTTCCCGGTTTTCAATGAGTCTGACCCAGGAAAATTTTTCACGGATATGACTGCAGGATCCGTCAACAGAGTTGTTGTCGACCACAAATACTTCGACATCCAGTCCCTCCATTGCTTTGCCGACGGAGTGAAGGCATTGCTCCAGGAAATACTTTACATTGTAGTTAACAATGACGACTGACAGATCCATAGATGAAAAGTTTATCTGTACAGATACTTTATTTAGCCTGAATTATTCATAAATTTTGGCAAAAAAATGTCATATTCAGAATACTCCAGGTTAGGCCTTTATCTCATTGAAAACTTGAAAAATATATTCTCAATTAGAATGCGTTCAGTAAAAGTAAATAAAAAAAATCAGGCCGGTTTATAAAATCTAGAGTTCAATTTCATTCACATTTCGTGTCAGGTCCTCAAACTCCTCCCTTTTTCGTATTAAATAATCTTTTCCCTTATGGACAAGTACTTCAGCCGGCCGGCATCTTGAATTGTAGTTGGACGACATGGCAAAACAGTATGCTCCTGCATTTTTGAACATCAGGTAATCGCCCTCAGTGATCTCTGCAATCTTTCTGTTCCATCCGAACGTATCTGTTTCGCATATGTATCCAACAACCGTGTATATTCTTGTTTTTCCACCGGGCTTACTGATGTTAACCACTTCATGATATGCATCATAGAACATAGGTCTGATAAAGTGGTTCATTCCTGTATCCAAACCGGCAAATACAGTTGAGGTAGTCTGCTTGATCACGTTAGTACGTGCCACGAAAAAACCGGCTTCACTAACCAGATATTTTCCCGGTTCAAAAATCAGTGTCAGCTTCTTGCCGTAATCATTGCAGAATTCATTGAACCGCCTGGAGAGTTGCTGGCCCAAAGCCTCAATATCTGTTTCAATATCATCTGGTTTGTAAGCGACTTTGAATCCACTTCCAAAGTCAATGTATTCCAATCCGCTAAATTCCCGGGCGGTATCGAGCAGGATTTCGACGCCACGGAGGAAGACATCTACATCCAGAATATCGGAGCCGGTATGCATATGTAATCCCTCTATCTGCATGTTGTTGGCCTCAACAATCCTTTTTACAAGAGGCGTCTGGTAGATGGAAATCCCGAACTTCGAGTCGATATGTCCGGTCGATATTTTTTGGTTTCCACCGGCCATGATATGGGGGTTAATACGGACACATACCGGTATGCTGCTGCCATATTTGTCACCAAATTGCTCCAGGATGGAAATATTGTCGATATTGATCTTTACCCCCATACCAGCGACCTCTTCGATCTCTTCAATGGATACACAATTGGGTGTATAGATGATATCCTGCGGATCAAAGCCGGCTTTGATCCCGAGTTTCACCTCCTGGATGGAAACAGCATCCAGACCTGATCCAAGTTCATTGAATAATCTAAGGATGTTTAGGTTTGTAAGTGCTTTGGCAGCGTAATTAATTTTTACTCTGGCGTCTTTAAACGCGTCTAACATCCGTTTATACTGAGAAACTATCTTTGCTGATTCATAGATATAGAGCGGGGAGCCGTATTTTTCAACGATTTTTGTAACGGGAACCCCGTCAGTGAGATATTGGTTTCTTTTTAGTTCCATATGAAGTTTGTATGAAATGGTAAGTTGCAAAAGTAAGAAAAAGCAGTAAATATATCTGTTCGGCCAGTATTTAGTTTGTTTAACATTTCTTCTACAGACGGGTTATTAAAATATTTTTTTACAATCCAAAGGTATCCTCAAATTTTGTGCGATTAATGATGGACCGTCCCAGGGTAATCTCATCGGTGTACTCCAGGTCGTCGCCGATGGAAACACCACGGGCGAGGGTAGATACAGTAACCGGGGTATTTTTGAGCTTTTTATAAATATAGAAGTTGGTTGTATCCCCTTCCATGGTGGTACTCAGGGCAAGGATCACCTCTTTAATACTATTGTTGGCAGCTTTCTCAATTAGGGTGTCGATCTTCAAATCGGCCGGACCGATCCCGTCGATGGGGGAGATGATCCCGCCAAGCACATGGTAAATACCGGAGTATTGCTGGGTGTTCTCAATAGACATCACATCCCTGATGTTTTCGACCACGCATACGGTCTCATGATCGCGGTAGCTGTTGCTGCAGATATGGCACACTTCCGTATCGGATATATTGTGGCAAATTTTGCAGTGCATGATCGTCTTTTTCATTCTTAGGATGGTGTTGCCAAACCGCTCAACGGTCGGGTCATCTTGCTTCAGCAGATACAGTACCAGCCTCAGGGCCGTCTTTCTTCCGATCCCGGGCAGGGAAGCAAACTCCTCTACCGCCTCCTCCAGTAATTTTGATGAATAGTTCTGATGCATCGATGTATCGTGTATGGCACAAAATTACAATGATATGTCAATTGCAGCAATATTTTTGTTCTTTAATTGAAATTAGCCAATTTTGTTCCCGAACCAAGAATCATCCGATGAGTCCGCAACTGATCATTACCATTATCCTCATCTATTTCATGGCCCTGCTGGTGATCTCCTGGTTCACCGGACGCCGGGCCGATAATGCAGCTTTTTTCCTGGGCAACAGGCGTTCACCCTGGTATATCGTTGCTTTCGGGATGATCGGCGCCTCGCTTTCGGGCGTCACCTTTATCTCCGTTCCGGGGTGGGTGCTTACGAGTCAGATGACCTACATGCAGATGGTGCTGGGCTACCTGGCGGGGTATGCGGTGATCGCCCAGATACTGCTGCCGTTGTATTACAGGCTTGAGTTAACCAGCATTTACAGTTACCTGGAAGAGCGGTTCGGACGGGCCAGTTACAAGACAGGCGCCTCCTTTTTTCTGCTTTCAAGGGTGATCGGTGCCTCGTTCAGGCTGTTCCTGGTGGCGCGCGTACTCCAGATATCCGTGTTCGACCACTGGAACGTGCCCTTTCATTTTACCGTCATCATCACCATCCTTCTTATCTGG
>CAYSMO010000017.1:0-23417 GCA_964432125.1 uncultured Bacteroidaceae bacterium
TGGCTTGTGCTTTTGCCAATGAATTTGGGGAAGGGGGGCGGGCATACTTCCATGCGATTAGTCAGTTTCATCCAGGCTATGACGGGCAGGTGGCGGATAAGAAGTTTGATCATGCGCTGAAGGGGAGGTATTGGAGGATTGGAATTGGAACGTTTTTTGAATTTGCCAAGAAATAATGATTCATAAAAATAACCGAACTAGTGTATAACCGTCTGTCCTTTGCTGTCCTAATTCAGTAAATTTGCTATGTTCTAGCCTCTATAAGTACCGTCTAAAATATATTAATTTATAGCAAAAAATCCGCGCTATCCGTGTTGTCCACGTTACAATTGATGTGGTACGGGCGAGTACCAGAAGAAGCCCTAAAATAACTTATTTTACAGTGTAATAAGTATATAAATCCTAAAAAATTAATATAATATTCCAAATTCTCTTAATTTATTAAAATTTTTATTTTATTTTTTTGTATTTTAGCGCAACAAAAAAATAATTTTTCCGTAATATTGAGAATATAATAAACTGGCAGATACAGCCTAAAACCCCAATAGATGCAAAAAGAAAACCCCGTATCACCGGAAACTCAGCTTGACCCCAGTAATTCGAGGTCCACAGCACAACGCGCTCCTAACGGCCGCCAGAACGCCTCCGCTGATGGCAGGGGTGAGCAACAACCCTCTTTCCAACCCCCTCAAATCAATCTACCCAAAGGCGGCGGGGCTATCCAAGGCATCGGCGAAAAATTTCAAGCCAATCCGGTAACGGGTACGGGCTTCATGTCAGTCCCCATCGCTATGAGTCCAGGACGAGTTGGATTCGTGCCACAATTAGCACTGAGTTACGACAGCGGCTCTGGAAACAGCGTTTACGGTTTGGGTTGGAACATCGGACTTCCGCAAATTTCCAGAAAAACGAGCCAAGGCTTGCCTCAATACGAAGGACTGCCCCAGTATCAGGATGCTTTCGAGAGCGACGTGTTTCTACTCTCGGGCGCAGAGGATTTAGTGCTGGAACTCAAAGCGGACGGCAATCGGTATGTGGAATCGGACGGCAATTTTACGGTATATCACTACCGCCCCCGAATTGAAGGGCTGTTTGCGAGGATAGAAAAATGGGTCGGAAACACGGGGGAAGCGCACTGGCGCTCTGTAACGAAGGAAAACATCACGACCATACCCAATCCGGAATGATCTGGTACAGGTATAGGCCGGAATATACATTAAGTCATTTCTTAGCCCTGTTTTTCTTTTCAATAGCAGCATACATTTTAAAACACTACCAAATTTTTTAGTTCTTTAACCGGACACTACTGGTGTTTTGACATGGATAACCTTTTCCCCTAAGAAACAAAGGGATATTAATTTAACTTTTAGCTATAAAATAATATAAATATGCAACTCAAAGATCATCTAAGCAAAACCTTTTTGATGCTGAGAATTGATCAGAATGCAGGGAGAGCATTAGAGATAATAGATCTTTTCCCAACTTGGGAAAGGACACATGTGATCGTTTTTCGACCAAAGCGTAAAGAATACTATCTATTTCACAGAAAAAAGATAGAACAAGTACTACTCAATTACCCACGAGAAGATCTAATCGATAATATTCTTCAATTGAAAATTCTGGAACCCACCCCGATACTAAGCCTTTACGACAGTGCCGAAGAAGCTCCTGATCAGTGCGTGGTTATGGATGCCGGACATATAGCTGGCTTTGTCGACTTTGATCAACCTTCAGGTCTAACCAGGTATGAAGATTTTCAAAATCAAACATCCGAATCAGAAGAAGTATTGAAATACGTAGGAGCGGAATTTCCGGAAAAAATCCAACTGGGGGAGGAAGTAGACTTGCTGGTATCCGTTTCCGAAGAGCAGGGTCTATTTACCAGGGAGACAAAAATAGAATCCAGAGAAGGAATAATGGCGGATATCAATGTTTTGCCAGACGAGCATTTTGAAGTAATTGGCTCCAAAAAAGTCTCTTTTCAAATATCGGAAGGAGCCGGGGAAGAATTTTTCAAGTTCTCCCTCCGGGCCATCAAGCCGGGGACCGGTGAAATAAGGATCATCGTGTTTGTAAATGACGGCAAGCAGATGGCAAATCGTGCCTCCCTCACCCTAGGAGCTAAGGTTTACAAAGAAAAAACCTGGGTTGGGCGGGAGAATATCTACGAACGGAAAGGAATGGGGTCACCATACAGCAGCGGCGCCGACCTGCAGTTGTTTATTACACAATACAAAAATGCCAGTGGTTGTGAAATTTTTGTTCAGCATTTGGACCCGTCACTTGGGAGCGTCTCCAAAAGCGGCAGCATTGTATTTCAAAACGATATTCGGGTTTTCCTGCGCCAGAGATTTACCAGGATTGAGCGATCCTTTGGCGAAGAAGCAAAAGAATTGCTGGGCCTATTGGGGGTCAACTTATTCCGACAATTATTTCCAGAGGCGATCCAACAAATGATCTGGAAGATCAAAGAGAGAATACGGTCTATCCACATTATCTCCGACGAACCTCATATCCCTTGGGAATTGTGCCGGGTGGTCGGAAAAAATGAAGCCGGAGAAGAGTCCTTCGGTAATTTCTTATCGGAAGATTACGAAATAACCCGTTGGCGGGAAGAATATACATGTCGGCAACAGCTCCAACTTACCCGGCTTGCCTACATAGCCCCTAAGGACTCTAACCTCGTCCACGCAGCTGCAGAAGTGCAGTTTTTGCGAGAGCTTGCTGAAGAAGGCATAAAGGTGGAACATGCACCCGCCCAGTATCTTTCCCTAAGAAGTCAACTGCTGGATGACACCATCCAAGGATGGCACTTCATCAGCCATGGCAATGCTTCTCTGGAAGAAGACCTCGACCAGTCCTCGATACAGCTCTCGGAGGAAGAGAAACTCTACAGTGAGGATCTTAGTGACCTTACCTTCAAAAGTGCGCCCCTTGTATTCCTAAATGCTTGCCAGGTGGGCCGTTCAGGAATGTCGCTGACGCGGGTAGGGGGTTTTGCGCAGCAGTTCCTGCGCGCCGGCGCCGGCGCTTTCATTGCTCCTTTGTGGAATGTAGATGACAAGGCAGCTTTTGAATTTGCCAAAGCCTTTTACAGTGAACTGGCCACTGGCGCCACCATAGGCAGGGCGGCAAAACAGGCCAGGTTTGCCGCCAGGAAGCATGATGAAACCAGTTGGCTGGACTATACCGTTTTCGCCCACCCGCAAGCCAGTATCAAATGACTAACCCAAAGCCATTTCTATCGTGAATACTCTCAGAGAGATACCCTATCCGGCGGAGTTTCAGGCAGAAGTAGTTGCCCTGCGGCAATTGGCACAGCAAAGCCAGATGCAGCCTGCCCTGATCCCGAAATTCATCGAAAGCGCACAGCGCTTATTAAGCCGTCTGAGTGAAAATGAATATCTGGAATTCAGGGCCCAGCTACAAGGCAATATGGCTTTCGCTTATTTGAACCTTCCCACCGGCAGCAGGCGGCAGAACCTGAAAAAGGCTATCTCGCTCGCCAGCGCCTCAGTCCGGGTTTTTCGAAAAGATAATGACCCCTGCCGATATGTGCGTGGCCATTTAGTATTGGGGAATTGCTGTATCCAGCTATCCCTGATCGGCGAAACAAGTAGATTGACGGATGCCATATTTTCCTTTGAGCAGGTACTGGCCATGAAACAAGGCTTTGCTGATCCGGTGATGGTAGCAGATGCCCTGAATGGATTAGGGACGGCCTGGCAAAACCTGAGGGAAGGAGATGCTAAAGAAAATATCGGCAAAGCCCTGCAGTGCCATCAAGAGGTGATTGATATGGCCTTACCTGATAGCCATCCATTTCCTCAGATGGCCCAGATCCTAAAATTCCAAAAAGCACTGGCGCATTTTTACCTTGGCGAAGTTTGTCGGGACCTATATGCGGCCGGTCACCCAGAAAGATTAGCAGAAGGGGCCAGGCATCTCGAAAAAGCACTCCGGTTTTTTAGCCCGGAGCAATTCCCTCTCCAGCACGCCAATGCTCACTTGTCACTTGGAACAATATTAGCCTATCTGGAGGAAGGCAGCATCGGAGACAATATTCTGGCAGCTATCGGTCATCTGGAAAACGCTCTGCAATTTTTTAAAGAAGAGTCATTCCCCTTTGAATATGGCATAGGGCATCTATGGCTGGGGAAGACCCATCTGAGGCTAGAAGAATTCCAATTGGGCAAACCCGGCGGGAAAGAGAAAGTTTTCCGCTCTTACAACAAAGCCTTGAAAATATATCCCGCTGAGGTGCATCCCATTATGAACGCCACCTTGCAGAGGGAACTCGCCGAGGCATACCTTTATTTCTTTCCGGCCCAACAGAAATATATAGAACAGGCTATCCACCACTATTTGAAAGCAGGAGAAGTGATCACAAGGAATATCTCTCCTGTGCAATACGGGAAAAACAAGATCTTTCTTGCCAATGCTTATGTAAAACTGAGTGAGCGGACCATATCATCCGCCCCCCTAGTAAAAGCGCTGGAATGTACTGCGGCAGCAATGTCCATCTTTGATGAAGAGCATTTTCCGGTAGAATACGCCAATGGGCTTCTAGTACAAGGCAATATCCATTTAATGCAGTGGACGTTAACTGGAGATGACGAACAACTCGAAAAAGCCATCCAAACCTGGAAACTGGCACTGCCCTCCACTATCCAGGCACTGGGCAATACTGATAAGGCAATGCTATATAATTTGTTGGGAAGAGCTTATCAACTCCTGGCACTTAAGTCAGACAAACCAGGTTATTACCAAAACGTTGAAAATAGTATTTTTCATTTTGAGCAGTCACTGAGCTACGCCAATCAGGTGCAAGGCCACCACATACGTTTCACGGTCATGAGAAACCTTGGAGTTTCCCTAACCTCCCTGTCTTCGGTCAAAGGAGAGACCCGATTCATTCACCGGGCGGAAAAATTAATCGACGAGGCCCTAGAAGCAGTCGATAAAGAGAAGGTGCCACAGGCTTACATCAACCTGCTGCAATGCAAAGCTTTCATCATTCTATTTGACTATGCAATAAGCAATAAGGATTACTGGAGTGGTTACGAAAAGATAATCCTCGTCCTGGAAGAAGCCCTGCGGCATTGTTCGGCGGACAACAACCCTGAAACGTATGTCGATATCCTGCTCGAATTGGGATATTGTTACCAGATAATGCCCAATACCGGCCAGCAAAAAAATGAATCTTATTATACAAGAGCGCTGAACGCTTTCGACCCGGATACAGGCCTCGAACGGCAAGTAAGAATATATTATGAAATCGGAGATTTCTATCTTAAAGAAGGCTTCAAAAATGCAAAAGACTTATTCACTTATGAATATATAGAAAGAGTCCATGACTTATTTGAAAAAGGTCTGGAGGTCGATATTGACGCAAAATATTATAAAGCTTTGATACACCACCGGCTCAGTACTATATACGCCGCCCGCGCAACTTTTGAAAAAGGCGAGCTGGCTAAAAAAAACCTTCTGAAAAAAAGTATTCTTCACCTCGAAGAAGCCATTGACCTCTTACCTGCAACTTATCACAACCGGCGGTTGTCCAATACTCTCAGGACTGACGCGGGTAATATTTATTTTGAAATTTCCAAGCTTTTTCCCCAAGAGGAGGGGCATTACCAGAATCTGGCGATCAAGAACCTGAAAGCATCCATTCCGGAAGGAACAGATGATTTGTCGAATGAGATCAACTATGTCTTTTACGACCTGGCCACTGTTTATTTTTTCAGCAAAAACTGGAACGAAGCCCAAGTTTACTACGAAAAGGCTATTGAAAGTGGGCAAATGATCTACCAGGATGCTCCTACAAAAGCTGTAAAAAGCACTTTACTGCAATTCAGTTCCCTGAGCGACGCCTTTCTAAATAACGCCATATGCCTGGCGCACATGGGGCAGTACGAAAAGGCCGTCGAATTATTGGAAAACGGCCGCACCCGCATGGTTCGGGACAGTTTGTCCATCAACAATGCCCTTTTACAAAAAGCCAAGCCCGAAGACCGGCAGGCTTTCGAGAATGCACAGGCCAGCATCCGCGCCATTGAAGCCGAGATGAGCAACTGGGAACGGCAATATCCCTCTGTCCAAGCTCAAACCTCCCGGGCAATATTTGAAAACCGCCTGGTTCAGGGCCAGGAAGAATGGAAAACCATTTCGGAAAAGATTCAATCGTATCTGCCGGAATTTTCGGCCCGGCCATTGGATTTTTCTTCCATTGCTTCCATTGCCGAAAAAGATCAGCCCCTGGTTTACATCAGCACCCGCCTGCACGGCACACTGGCGGCTATCGTGCCGGGAGGTATAGAAAACTTATCGGAAGACCATGTTGTGTGGTTGGATGATTTCTCTGTCAACGAACTTCTGGAAATGGTATACGGTTTGTCCATCCACGAATCCTATTCAGGCCTTACCGTTGGTGAGGAAAAGGGGTTCATCCATGCCCAAAGGCATACTGCTGCCTTCATGCACAAATTAGAATCATCTCTGCCGGTTATTGAAGAACAGTTAATGAGCCCCATCAAAGAGCGGCTGTTGGAACTGGGCTTTCAAAAAGCAATGCTGGTCCCGGACGGGTTCCTGAGCCTACTGCCTCTACACGCGTTGATGCCGGAAATAGAGGTGGGCTTTGTCCCTTCCGCCTATTATTTGAAAATGTGCCGGGATGCCTTCGCAGAGAAAGAAAGAAGTACCGGCCGTTATCTTGGCATTGGCAATCCTGCGTCGGGAAGGGCCGCCGCGCTGCCTTTTGCGAAAGTGGAAGTAGAAGTGTGTTCGGCATTTTTTCCAGGGGAGGACAGCACAGGAATATTCGGAAGAAATGCGGGTTTATACGAAATCATGAGCAAAATTCCTGCCGCAACTCACATCCATTTTGCGTGCCACGGAAAGTACGAGCCTGAAGATCCGCAGGAGTCTGCCCTTTTCCTCGCCGGAGCCGACCGGCTGGTAGTGCGCCAATTGCTGACGGAAGATATCTTTAAGCCCAATGCCAGGCTGACTATCCTATCTGCCTGCCAGACGGGCATTGTCGACCAGGAAATGGCCTATGAAATGGCCGGGTTCCCAGCAACTTTTATTCAGGCTGGGGTGCCTGGAATTATCAGTACCTTATGGCCGGTAGACGACCTTTCCACCACCCTGTTGATGAAGCGGTTCTTCCACTGCCATATCCGGAAAGGCCAACCACCGGCTGCGGCCCTTGCCGGTGCTCAGGCATGGCTGCGCGAGGGAACGGTTGCCAGCCTGGGTCTGCTGCCCTTGATCGAGGCGCAAATGGCCACCGCCGGCTCAAGGGAAAAGCCCGGCCTGTACCGCGCCCGGCGTTATTATTCGAACAGGATCGAGGAGAAGCCGTTTTTGCATCCTTACTATTGGGCGGGCTTTTTCTTCACGGGGGTGTAGGGACTTCTTTCTTTGATCCCTCGTGGAATTTTCCTTCAGGTCCTGCCCTCGTTTCCGGATTTTAAACAATGGGTTATTAATCCTCAGCAACTACAGGGAATAACCGGTAAGCACCCAGATAGAATATCTTCGGGTTACGAGAAATAAAGAAAGCAGAAAAATATAAACAATGACTGGCGTTGGACGCTTGTTCATTGCTTATCCGGGCGTCGCCTATTCGCCATATCAGTAATATATTCCACCCCTTTTGCCGTTACCCAGTGGGAATAGAAAAAAGCCGCAACCAAAAGTAGGGCGAGCACAATGAGTATGGTAAGTGGTGAGGATGCTTTTAGCGGGGCAAGAATGCCTATAGCAATAAGCAGTCCTGCCATTATCAGTAACTTCAGGATCGGTGTTTTAAAGTTCGTAACTTTATTTTGTTCCAGCAAGCTCCAGGGACCATTCTCCCAGGTATCATAGGTGCTAAGGGCCTTCTCCAAAAGGTTGAGCCGGATGGCATTGTGCTTTTCGGTAAGGTTCTCATCGCTTAGCCGACCTTTCAAACCCTTTATTTGGCTCAGCCGTTTAAGGTCATCCTCGTTTAAATATCCAAGTGCAAACATATCGCAGTTCATTTCATCCCTCAGAGCGGAAGTGTAGGATAGAAAAAACCGCTCACGGTATCCCAGTATGTAATATACGGCTATTAACAGCCAGATCGTGGTGTTGAACTCAAAACACAACAGGCCAACAATCAAAGAAAATATAATTGTCTTAAAGCCATGATCACTAAAATAGGTACTTTTGGTCACGCCCAGCACGGCATGCCCGATCTCATGGAGAAGTGTAAAATTCTGAAAGGGCCCGCATTCATCCGGTTCGTGGTCAAAAATGATGATGGCATATCTAAGCGGCGACGGGAAAGCTGATACGTTGTTGAGAATGGCCTGATCTGTATCCAAAACATAAATGGTAAGCATGTCATCCAAGGTAAAGAGCCTTCGGTTCCTGCTCCCGGGCAACATTTTTTGGAATGCCTGCACCAGAAAATAACTGATGTCCTCATAAGCGCGGTAGTCATTCTTTTTTAAATAGGCGCTGCCTTTGAATTCTGAAATGGAAAGGTCATCATATTTCTTGGCCAGGGGGAGCAGCGCTCCGTTCAGTATCTTCAATTGATTGATGCGGACTCCAACCTGCGCTATGGTTTCATTAAAGAACTGGCTTATGATCAAAGATAAAAGGACACAGGCCAGAGTGTAAAAGGAAGGCGACTGAAAAAAGACGCCG
Organism: uncultured Bacteroidaceae bacterium; assembly: GCA_964432125.1. Taxonomy (GTDB): domain Bacteria; phylum Bacteroidota; class Bacteroidia; order Bacteroidales; genus M55B112. The sequence continues at coordinate 8,689 of CAYSMO010000017.1, forward strand.
CAGAATACGACAAACAGCGGCCGGTCTCTCAGAGAAGCCAGAAGAGACCTGAACACTTCTTTTTTATGATGGGCCCATAAATATTTCCAGGTTCCAACCTCTTTTGCCTCAGGATGTAAACTCTTTTCGTATGATCCGCCCTGGATGTCTTCATTCATGTTCTTCCGCTTGTTGGATAGCCAGAGCAGCCAGCTCGAATAATTTCTTTTTGGGTATCCTGGAAGTATCCAGGTTGTAATTGTTGATGGTGATCTGGATGACTTTCTGGGGGGCGGGCTCGGGTTCTTCATTTTTGAGGTGGTTGTATACATTGAGCACCGTATCTACATACGATAATGATTGAAAAAACATAATGATAATGTCACTGAAGCTTACATTCGACCCGAACTGGGTTTGGGCTACTTCCGGCCGGTTATCCCGGCATATCTTTTTCAGGTTCTTTGGTCCGATTAGATCCGCATCTTCCGGAAAAACCTGTTTTAACAGATCAGCGCGGCGGCTTTCCGATAATTTCATATAGACTCTGGTTTTTGAATTAAAATTTTACTGAATTACCATCTTGCATCCGGTCACAACCAGGTATTCTGCCCACCGGAACTGCCTTTCACCTCAGGCACATCGGCAGGCTTCAGTATCCCGGAGCGTTGCTTCCTTTCTTTTTCGTCATCGATACTCATTATCCGGCTTGCGTGCAGATCGAGCATTTCATCCAGCAGCAGGCGAGCCGCCCGGGCATTTCCAAATTTATGCCTATCTCGCATCCGCAGATTCTCCAGATACTTTTTGATGGGGCCACGCACTTCCGGAGATAAAGACAGTCCTTTCTGTTCAGCCATTAATTCAAAAATGGCCATCAATTCATCTGTATGGTAATCCGGGAATACAACCGGTTGCCGGAACCTGCTGGCCAACCCGCTGTTGGAATCCAGAAATGCCTGCATTTCCCCGGGGTAGCCGGCCAGAATGACTACGATCCGGTTTCTGTATGCTTCCATCAACCGGAGCAGCTCGGCTATGGCCTGTTGGCCAAAGTCTCCTTCTGCTCGGCTATGTAGATCGTAGGCCTCATCGATGAACAGCACGCCGTCCATGGCACCATCCACCACCTTTCGGGTTTTCCCGGCGGTTTGTCGCACATATCCCGCGATCAGGTCACCAGCAGACACACTGACCAGGTGTCCACGCCGCAGGTAACCCAGAGCCGCCAGCATTTTTCCGAACATTTCGGCAACCGTGGTTTTCCCGGTGCCCGGGTTGCCCAGAAAAATGAAATGCAGGGTATCTGCCTCGACCGCAAGGCTAGTCTCTTTTTGGAATTGCATACGTTTGGCCAGGCCTCGGGCCATCTTTTTTACGGGGCTCAGGCCGATCATGCGATCCATGCTCTCAAATATTTCTTCCATGGTCCGCACGACGGAATCCGCTCTCCGGTACTGGATATACTGCTCTTCAATATCTTCCGGCTGAATGAGCTCGGTAGCGGGAAGCCTCTGTCGGACAACCCGGCTGGCCCGCCTGGCGATCAGCGATTCCGCCAGGCTGCGCATTTCACGGGCATTGCTGAAAGTCTCGTTCCTGGAAGCGTCTATACAAATACCCTCGATCACATCTTTTATTGCCTCTTTAGCAGCATCGGAACAAGCCATGGCCTCATTCTCCAGCATCTTTGCCAGTATACGGAACAGCTCCTCTTGAGAGTAATCCGGAAAATGAATGTGATTGGACTTAGGGAACCGGCCTTTCAATCCAGGATTAGACCTCAAAAACTCCTCCATTGGCCCAGGATAGCCGGCGACAATAACCACCAGGCGATCCCTGTACTGTTCCATAGCCTGGATCAATTCAGCCACAGCTTCGGGTCCAAAATCACGCAATGCATCCTTGTGGACCAGGCTGTAAGCCTCGTCGATAAATAATACACCGTCGAGAGCCCTTCGAATAACATCCCGGGTAGTGCGTGCCGTATGGCCTACCCATTCTCCAACGAGGTCTTTTCGGCTTACGGAAACCACATGCCCTCGTTGTAGCAACCCGATCTCCTGGTACATATCCCCGATGATCTCCGCCACTGTGGTTTTGCCAGTCCCGGGGTTGCCTGTAAATACCAGATGCAAGGAAGGCTGGCTTCCGCCACCAAGCCCTTCCTGTTGCCGCCTGGCATTTTCCGCCTGCAGTTCCATGAGTTGAATGACCTTGTCTTTAACCGGTTTCAGGCCAATGAGGCGAGCCAACTTTACCGACGGAAGCCGGGCATCTTCTTTTGAAAGTACCAGCTCTGCTTCCATAGGCAGGCCCAGCGCCTTGCGTATAGCGGATTGGATGCTGCGAGTAACTTTTTCTTCCAGGATCCGGGCGTCTTCGGGGTCCTCCCCGATTTCCTGCATATCTTCGGTAATCTCATCATCCGGTTCTTCCGCTTCTTCCGCTTCCACTTTTGCTTCGGTATCTTCTTCCAGCTGGACATAGGCCTTCAGATACTCCATCCTGGCCTCTCCGGTATTGGCGATCTCTTCCTCTGACAAAGTGCGTCCATATGACAGGAGGCAAAATTCATCAAAACGCTGGCTTACCAGTGCAAGAGCCTGTTCCAGCCACTGGACTTCCTGATGGGCTTCCTGTTCACCGGCCTGTTTTTGCCGGATGAGTTGCTCCTGGCCCTGAACGGTTTTCTCAATCACCTGTCCGAGCTGTTCTCGTACATTTTCTCCCATTACCCGGAAGTCCTTCTCGATCTGAGCGTAGATGGCCTCTCGCTGACCCATAACCTGATCTTTCAGCGCATCGAACAGGCGGGTGTTCAGGTCGTGAACGAGCGATTCCCGGACTGCCTTTTGAAACTGGCTGACCTCTTTCTGCCCCATGTCGCCGTAGGCACGGTCTGCACGCATTTCTTTCTGCATGGCCCTCATGTACTGTCGTTGTTCGTGGCGCATTCTCAGGGTATGGACCAAATTACTTCCCAGGCTAATGGCTAAAAACCCCACCGGTGTTCTTCCAAAAATTGCCTGCCCGAGGCCTAACAAGGCGGACAAAGCACTGTAGCTTAGGGTTTGCAGCATATCCGAGTTTTTCATCACATTATTGAGCTCCCCCATGACAGACCGAGAAACAGACGCCATCAATCCCTGGCTGAAGGATTCTTTTTGAAGAACTTGGGAAATCATATCTGTTGGGAGGCTGGCGCTTAACTGCCGGGGCAAGGCTGCATTCGCCGAACCTCCACTGGTAAATGCCTGCAATAGTTCTCCCATTTCTATATTGAACGCCACTAGTTCGCGTTGCACATCTTTAGCAAGTGCTTCTATGCCAGGTCCTACCACTCTGGATATCCGCTGGGCCCACTGCACCAGTTTGACTTCGAGGTACCTGCTCATTTCCGAAGCAAGGGCTTTTTCCAAACGTGCCTTGTCATTTGAATTGAACTGTACCGCCAGTACATTTAAATTCTGTAATTCAGACAAGTCAAGCTGCTCCACATCATGAGGCCACGAACGGCGCATCTCTTCGATGCATTTCAACAGATCAGTAAAAACCAATTGCTTAACATCTTCTCCCAGATTGGCCAGCCGGTTGCTGATCCGGTTTGAAGATTGGCGTAGTTTTACTACTTGTTCCTTAAACTGCTTCTGTTTTTTACGCAGAGATTCAAGAGGCTGCATCAGAACATCCCGACGAAACTGAACCTGCTGGCCGGCCCGGAACCTTATATCAGTTAAAGGTTGGAGCATAGCATGCAAGCTCGCTTCCAGTCGGGATTCAATATCCAGAAAGGAAAGCAATTCTCTTTTGAGCGAGACCATTTCCGCCGTGTGAGAACTATTATAGATCTTTTTTCCAGATATCTTATTGTTGTGGACCTCCAGGGCGCTGATGAAAAATACCCGGGAATTGAACAAGGTCTCATCCACTTGTCCACCTTCGGGTTTGAAATAAGGCAACAGGCGCTGCCGCAAATAAGCACGCACGGCATCTTGATCTTTTTCGTTAATGAGGTCCATGCGGTTCACCACGAAAAACACATTGCGGAAAGGAGGGCGCCCCAGCAGTTGTATAAACTCCCGTTCATTGCGTTTTAGCGGTTGCTTTGCATCAAGCAATACTATGGTAGCATGAGCGCGGGGCATATATTCAAGCACCAAACGCGTGCGGGATTCATGTTCCCCCAGGCCAGGGGTGTCGACCAGTTCAACCCCTGGTGCAAGGAAGGTGGCAGGAATGGTAATATCAATGCGGTCAATGCTATTGAAATGGGCGTCTTTTACCAGGCTGTTTTCCCCCGGGCCAACTTCGGAATTAAGCCTATATTCCGATGTAAATGTATCCCAGTCCAGGAACTGTTCGTTCCCATTTCGGAATACCAGCTTTGCCTGAAGCGTTTCACCCGAGATCAGCCGGGCAATCAGGGCAGTTGTTGCGATGGACCCAACGGGAAGCAATTCCCGCTCCATTAATGCATTGATGAAGGTCGATTTCCCATTATTGAAATCGCCGGCTACGAGGAGGGTAAATTGGCCGTGCAACAATTCTTTGGTGTGGGAACGCAGCCAATCTGCATCTTCCTCCATACCCAACCCTGGTTTCAAATCTCCATCAACTGCAGCTACACCTTCTCCCGGCGCCTGCCCAATGAGAGACGCAATGTCATTGATAAGGTTTAATTGCTTTTGTCGTTTATGATTATTAGCCATAGCATTTATTGATTTCGGGATGGAATTGGGTTATTCATTCAGTGCTTCTCTTATCTGTTCCACTAAGCTTTGTACTTCACTTTGTTGTGTTTGACTGCCCTCCCTATGCAAGCTGCTGGTATGAGCCTGGGCAGCCTCTTGGGCGGCCTGGGTAGTCTCATTGAACAAGGCGAAAATGCGGCTCTGCATCCTGTCTATTTCGACATTGACTTGTTCGATCACCTTGGCCTCCCATTGTCCGGATTTCTTACGGATCTGATCGGCGTAAGCCTTAAGGCTTTCCCGTTTTGACCGCATCCGGCCTTTTCTGGACAGGAAAAGCGTAGCCGCCCCAAGTCCTGCCGGTATCAGGAACAATGCAAATTGAGAAAAGAGAATGCTACCGACTATGGCCCCGGCCAGGGAAAGCATGGCCTCTGGAGCCTCTCTCAGGCTGTGGAGATTGAAACTCCCCAAAATGGAAGCACCTGAACTTTGTCTTTCACTAATCTCAACCTGGCCGATGCCAGGCTTCAGTTCAACACCTTCAAGGCCAACCGTTATTTTAGGAGGCTCTTCAGGTAACAGGCCGTACAAATAATTTAATTGCTGTTGATAACGGGTAAAACTATTGTCGAGCAGTTCCTCCTGCTCTTTCAGCCGCTTTTGAAAATAAGCGGCAAAGTCCTGCTCGGAAAACTTAAGTACGGCCTGCTTCAGTTTTTCATTGAGATGGCCAGCCAGTTCATCACCCTGATACGCCATTCCCCAGGATTCTACATTACTCGCTAACTCCCGGTTGAACAAGCCAATTTTTTCATGCAGTACATCCCGGGTACCATTCCGAAAGCTCAGCAGGTCATGTTGAATGCGGTTGTTCAGGCCCTGGAGCCCCTGCAGATTCTTACGAATAGCCGCGATCTTTGCTTTAGCTCCGGCAGCTGCTTCACTATTGCTCTGCTCAGACTGCTCCTGCTGCTCTTCTATTTTTTCCAACCCTTCTTTAACCAGTTGCCGCAAACGCGCCATTTTCAGTGCTTTCCGGTTGGCAGCTTCCTCTCGAATTTTATTCCGGGCAGCTTCGATGCCATACTGCCATTCCTTTTCTCCATCCAGTGCGTTCTGCGCGCTTACAAAAAAGATGCGGTCCTTATTGACAGGCAGCCGCACAAAAGCCGCCCGTTTCACCTCCTCCCTATCCTTTTCAGCTATCCGGTCAAAAATGTTGGCAATAAACAGTAGCTTACGATGCCCACTGGGTTGGATCACCTGCTCGACAGCATCTGCTTCTACCCTGGAGTACAGCGAGTCAGAAGCGACAACTACAACAACCAGATCTGCATTTTCTACCTCCGACCGAAAGGCCTGCTCATCTGGCGCTTCGCTCATGCTGGGATACTCAAGGAGCTCCACCCCTTCCCGGAGAAAAGGTGCATCCCAGGTGAGTTCCACCCGCGAGGCCTCCTGTTGTTCCGAGATATCCTGAATGGCAATTTCTTCCAGGCTCCCAGGCTGCCCGGCTCTCACAGTCTTTTCCTTACCTCCTTTTACCAGGTTGACTACCGGCAACCTCAATAAGGAGGCGGCTAGGACTTCCTCTCCGATCAGGGCGTTAATAAAGGTGGATTTACCCCGGCTGAATTCTCCGGCGACCAGAATGCGAAAGTCATCCTCCTTGAAGCGACTTTGGGCAATGCGAAGATTCCGGGCAACCGTATCCAGACCCACTTCTTCTAATAACTGTTGTTGTTTATCAATAAGAGAAATAAGTATCGACATAGTTTAAGTAGCTTTTTGGTTGACCAAATCCATGATAAAATCGTCCAATTCTGTATTGACCCGATTGACCTCTGTTTTTATTGTTTCTATCTGTTCCAGTTTGTTGTTGACTTCATCCTGGCCTTTCTGATGATCGGCCAAGGCAGACTCCGCCTGTTCTCTGACTTCGGCGATCTGGCGCTCCATTCCGGTTTCCAGGGCATCCTTCAGAGCACTCAATTGTTCGTCTAATTGCTTTACTATTTTATCTGCTTGTTCATTGGAATGCTTGCGCACTTCCAGGCGGAAATTTTCAGCAGCTTTTTCCTTAAGCTGTCTAGCAATCCTTTTCAACGAATATTTCCCCGTTATAGTCGTTACTGCTGCCGTTACAGCGAGGAAAGGAAGTAAAGACCAACCAAGTGTTAGAGCAGTAAAAATAACCGCAAGATTTGGTAGGAGCGCCTTTACCATTTCACGCCAGCCAAAAATAGCTCCGATGGTACCGGCGCCAACTCCCCCAACAAACCAGCCCCCAGCAGCAGCTAGAATACGCTCCAATGGGCTTTTGGGGCCGAATTCTTCTTCTAGGCTGACTGGTTGAAAATCAGGTCCATTCAATGTGAATTGTGCATCGTTAAGATGGTTCTCAAAATCGGCAGCTCGCACCTCTAATTCTCTGTAAAGCATCTGAATGCGGTCTTCGATAAAGGGAGTCAAGGATTCTTTTTCCCAGTCTTTGAATGAAGTAGTAAGCTTAGATGTAAGAAACTCTCCGAGTTTTTTGGCATTTAGTTCAACTTGTGCTTTTATATTCAAACTAAAAGCCAGGTCTAGCTCGTACTCTTGTGCCCAGTCATTAATGTGATTCTCAGTAGTGTGAAAAAAAGCAATTACCCGAGAATGGGCCAGGCTAACAATCTGCGTCCTTTCTCGAGCTACGAAATTCACCATATCCACCTTATCAGCTTTAAGGCGGTCTAAGTCCTTTTTAGCCAGGTCGTATTTTTCTTGAAGGTCTGCCAAAGGTGTCTTCAGCAGATTGATCTTTTTTGGAATAGAATCGTCGAGAAGTTTGCGGATAGCCAGGCGCAATTCTCTCGCTCCCCGCAATGCTTTTATGCGGCCACGTTCATTGGCCAGGAAACTGTGAAGGGAATTCTCTAATGGTTGAAAACCCGATTTTTTTTGCAGGGCAATATCTCCCTCAATACGGCCATCAAGAGCATCAGCAGCACTAACAAAATAAATATCATCCTTTCGCTGTGTAAGGGTAGGTAAAACCTTCATAGCCTGCCCATGCACCATATCACGGTCACTTTGCCTTCTTAGTAAGTCCCATTGATTAATGACGAAAAAGAAGTCCTGGTGTCCTACTGCTTTGAGCGAATCAATCGTAGCCATTTCGGTTTGAGCCGGGCCGAATTTAGTGGCACCCATGAGAAAAAGCACGGCGTCTACCTTCCTCAGATAATCAATGGTAACCTCTTCCCTGACCTGGCTCTCGTTCAGGCCGGGAGAATCGATGATCTCCACATTATTGTCCCTGCACAGATCGAGCGGCCACCATACTTCAGCGTGGCTGAACGGGCTTTCCCGGATCTCATTTCGGGCAGCTTCCTCTCCACTTGAATCCTTAATGAGCACATAATCACCAAGCTTATCCACTGGTATATTCATTGGATCCTTTTCCGGGTCGCGAAAATGGAGCTGAACCGCGGGTTGTTCGCCATAACGTAACACATTGATAATTGCAGTGGCAGGAATAGGCCTAGTCGGCAATATCTCAGCTCCCATCAGTGCATTAATGAAGGTGCTCTTTCCGGTATTAAACTCTCCAATAATTAGAATTTTAAACGTCTCGCTCTCAATCCGTTGTTTAAGTTGCTCTGCAAATTCTGCATCGATGTTTTGATCCAATGTTTTCAGCCCTTTCAGCACCATATCTACCATATTAGACAAACGCTGGCGGCGCTCGTTGTCTTGGGTATACATTTCATTGATGTCCTTTTTAAAATCCCGGTCTACCATTAGGTGATTTTTTGAATGGTTCTACGATAATAATAATCAAATATTAGTTTCAATAGCCTGCCGTAGCTCAGCACGCTGTTCAACCACAAAGCCCCGACGGTTTTTCAACTCCTTCAGGTCATTTTCTAGGGTGGATTGCATTTCTTCTAATTCCTCGCGCTCACAGAGCTGGCTATTGCGCATCCGTTTCACCTCCACCCGGTATTTGTCTGCATATTGGCCGATGTGCTGCTGGACCTTCCTTTCCAGGCTTTTGCTTTGTTCTACAATCCCTTGAGTTGCTTCCTCTTTGATACTGTTGTAAAATTTGGTAACTGCTGGCTCTACCTTGTACCAGGCTTCATTCTTCCGTTCATCAAGAGAAGGGCCGAGGAATGAACCTATGGCCCCACCGATCAATGCTCCAAGAATGGGTCCCAGGCCGGGAATGATCGACCCGATCACTCCGCCAATCACCGCGCCACTCATTACATCCTCCATGTTGATATCCTCAAAGTTACTGTCGTCGGAGAGGGATATGTAGGGCGTGTCGTTCTCCAGTTTGAAACTTCCCCGCGAACCGAATCGGTTGACCTTCCCAAGCAGCTTCAGTTTCGCATAAAATTCATTGAATTGTTTTTCAAAAGAATTGTCAAAATTGATGGCTTCTCTATTCATGCTTTCCAGTTGGCGCTGGATATGAGACACGATACTATTTCTGGACTGGGTAAGGTGGTTATTTACTTTGTTGTTAACTGCTGTCTTCAGTTCATCCAGGCTATCAGCTCCATAAACTTTACTACTGAGTTTATCTATAGCCTTGTCTCGCTCTTTATCAATAAAAGTTTGCAATTTATACGTAGCATCATTTTTCGCCTTGCTGATGCAATTTTTACTGTGCTTTTTCTGCTCCTTACAAAAACTGTCAATATCCTTAACGACTTCTTTCAACTGGCCACGCCGGATGTTGTAATCATCCCACAATTCCGAAAGGTGGGTTTCGATAGATTCAAAAAGATCTCCAAGTAGGCGTAGTACACTCTCCGAAATAGTAACTGCCCGTTGATAAATTAAATACTGCATCAATTCTTGCTGAAATCTCGAAAATTCATTTTGCCAGTACTGCCGCTCTTCCGGATTGGGAATACCTGCCTCTTCGTCACTGAACTCATCCACCACTGCCTGCGCTGCACTGACATAAACCTTGGGTTCTAGAGGCATGTCAAAAGCTCCAAGCCCTGTTTTTAAGCGTTGAATTGCATTCTGATGGATCATTGAAATCGCTTCATCTCGCCCAGTTCGCCGCATTCTTTCGTGTGCGATATCCATACGGGTGATCAAAATTACACAGCGATGGATGATCGGTTTTAAAAACCTCTTGTCTTGAATGATCTCCAGCAACCACTTGGAAATGGCCTGCTCTGCCGGAGTGATGATGATAGCTGCATCTGCCCGTTCCACTGTCCGTCGAGCCAGTTCCTTGTGCAACTGGTTTTGGGCATCAGCGCCCGGCGTATCGATGATAACTAACCCGGGTTTTAAAAACTCGGAGGGGTGGGTAATGGTGATGCTGGCAATATGTCCTTCTAAATCACTGGAAGTAGTAAGATGGGCGATGAGCTCCCTTACGGTCAGTCCTTCGACTCCGCCTCCAGGCAAAGAAGGTTCATTGATAGGCTCATCGGCGGCAGTTAGCCTCCAGACACGTGTTTTGCCAAGATCGAGATCGATAAGGGCTGCTTCGGCTTCAAGCGTTCCATTGGCTTTCCCTTTTTTTCCTAAACTAGAGGTTTTAAAGGCGTTGGTCTTCCGAAAGCGTACTTCAACCGATAGTTCTTTGCCGTACTGTATAAAAGTGGCGGCAGAGGTTGTCATATGCAATACACCGGACTCCAGCAGCATATCTCCAAGCAAGGCATTTATAAAGGTCGACTTACCAGTTGATGCCCGTCCGACTACCGCTATATAAAGGTTCTCATCTTTCAGGCGCTCCCAAACCTTTCCCAGTTCTTCCTGAAACTTATCCCGCAAGGCAGGTTGTACGTCTCCCCGCGATATTAATCTTTGTGCGTAGTCCAAATGACTACTTGCATTGGTCAGAGATTCAATCTTCTCTAGCAGCTTCATGGGTTGAATTCTTTTTTCTGAATAGCGGGTTAGTAAATAAATATATCTTGCTGAAAAATATGGTTGGCTAATCACCCATAGCCCGTAAAGGCCTCGGCCTCAGTCCACCCGGTCTAAGTTTATTTACTCTTGACGCCATGTACAATTGTAACTCCTCATCATTTAACGTTTCTGCAATATGATTGATGCCATTAGCAATAAACCTGAAGTTTTCAGCATCCGCTTCATTTTCGGAAAACTCAGCGTGATGCTCTTGCAGATATTCACTTAATGCAAAGAGCCGCCGGGGAGTTACCGGATGGGTAGCCCGCCTTTCCAAGTAGTCCTTCCATTCCTTGTCCGTACGAAAGTCCCCTCTGTGCGGTAAATGATAAGCATTGGCCTGAAACCATAAAACGGCTCCCATTGGAAAAATGGAGCCACGCTTCAACAGGCCGATGGCGTACCGGTCTGCTTCCTCTTCCTGGGCCTTCATTTCCTTCCTGAACCGCATGTCACCCCGGTGCTGCAGAAACAGATGCCCCAGCTCATGAGCGAGGATAAAAGCATATCCGGAGTTTCGAAACCGCAGTGAAAGAGAATCGACAGCGGAATCAGACAAGGCATCATCAGGAATATACAGCGCAATTAACGGCTTGGGATATTGCCCGTCTTCAAATCCGCCTGGTGGAACGTATTTTAACATGGCCGAATACTCATCGATCGTATCTAAGTTAAATTGATTGACATAAAGCCATGCATTGGCAGTGCACAGCTCCTCAAAGAACAACAAAGAAAGAATAGGCATGCTGAGCACACCATCTTTTGAGCTCGCGTAAAAATCCAAAGGGCCAGGATTGCCTAACTCAGAAACCAGAGGAAATTCAAGGTGGATATTGGCAAAAGCCTGTTGCTCTTCAGCAGAAAACAATGGACAAAAAAGCTTCTTGTACAGAGTAGTTACTCTATCTTCAAAACGTTCCTTAGAATGTTGTAATTCTTGTAAAGAATATGGATTTATCATAAGTGTTTTATTTGAAAAATGATCACTGTTTTAAAATCCTTGTAGATGAATATTTATCAGGAAATATCTCACTCTTACAAGAAATAAATTGAACTCAACTTGTCAGCACTTTATTTCTATCCCACTCCAAAATTGCTGGTAAATCAGGATGCATGAAAGATATTTCAGGTTCAGTTTGCTCAATAGATCTAGTTTTTTCCTCATCGAATTCGCCTCGTATCCATGATACTTCCTTGTGTATCGATATAGTCCCATCTTCTTTCAACTTTAGCTGAAAGCACGAAAATGCAAATACTAAATATTCATCTCCTTCGTGGGAGATAGCGTAAGTTTTATCTCCTTCGCGATCCACTTTCAAACCTGCATCCGTGATTTTTTCAATAACTGGAGCTTCAACAGATATGCCACTAGAACCATTTTTACCCAAACGAATAGAAAAATTTCTACTCTCGATGACACTACTAATAATGTACATCCCCACTGGCTTTTTGCCAGAAAATAGTCCTCCTATAGTTCCATTTTGCATATCTATATGGTGCTTTGCTAAAGCATTACCGAGCGACGTATGGTGAATATGTCTTCGTCGTACATCCTGAAATTTCAATGAAAGTTCTGATGCATTTTTTATGACAGCCTCTAAAGGAGCAATTTTGATTTTAAACCCCTTGAAGATTCCTTCTAATAATTTTAACCCAAGTTCTGCATTGAAATTACTAGAGCTGTTGAAATCATTGTCGGCAATAGAATCAGAATTCTCATCAACTTCAAAGGGTAAAGAGTTAGATTTCAATACCTGAGATAGAGGTCCTAGATGCATGGTCTCTTCTCCTCGATGCGCCACCAAGTGTAGCGGTTGGATGGAGGAACTCGGGGGAAGAAATGGAGTGGCTTTAAAAGTCGAAAATAACTGATACAAAAGTGGATCATTGTTTACTTTGCATGTGAACTTAAATGGAAACATAGTTTTTGATTTAGAGGTTAAAATTGGTTCTATTTGAAGAATGGATTTTGTTTTTTTATCGTATAGAGGGTAGTATACCATTCTTTAGGAATGTTATGGATGCCTCTATTGCCCCTATACACTACAGGAGCTCCGAATGCTTCATTTCCTCTCGGTGCATTGACTCCCATTTGGCCAAATAATTCTACATCGAATTCAATAGGGCTAACTATCAGTTGAAGATAATAAGTTTGTTCTGGCAAATTAAAGTCCAAAATGTACTTATCCAGGCTACTTTCAGTTGTTTTTCCTCCTCTTAAAAATATTTCTGCATCTTTTTCAAATTTGACTACTTTTTCAGTACCCGATATTGGTATGGGAACTATATCAAATAAGTCGGACAGGTAGATCACGCAGCAATACAACTCCTGACTTGACTTCTTTACAAGTTTAAACTTTAATTCCGTAAAAGGTAGCCCATCGTCGTTTCGGCTTGATTTTTCTAGGTTAATATTTATAGCATTGTCTTTAGTGACAGATAATTTACGGTCATCTTGATGAATTTCTAATTCCACAGTTCCTACTAAAGATGATTTTTTCTTATATTTTAAGTTTTTAACAAATGTCCACTTGCTGATTTTGGAAAGGGTATCAACTATCTCTCTATTTTTATAACCAGTTATTTTTTTAGTTAATGGTTGAGAGGAATTTGGTAAAGTGATGAGGTAAGACTCATCCTTGGTCAAAACGCCATACTCAGGTCTATCAGCAGAATCAACTAACTTTATTCCAGCATCATCCAAAGTCTTTTCTGAAAAGCTGTCTTTAAAAGTTTCGATACCCGATGATTCACCATGTAAAAAGATGGGAAGAGTACGTTTCATAAGGCTTGGAATAAATGCTTCATATGTTTCTGTATCTAAAATGTCTGCATATGGGGCAAATTCCACAGTACTGTACCCCGCATAAACATCTTTTACTGTTGCTTCAACGACTGTACCCTTCTCAATATTTACTAAAACTTTCTGAGGTTCTCCACCCCATTCTTCAGTCACACCATATATTGCGCCTTTATCTAATATCCAGTTTTGTAATGGGGAACTGAAGTAAATGGTAGCTTTCAGGGGTTTATCCTTAATCGCACTTCCCAAAAAAGTTTTAAATAGTGGAGGGTTTTCAGGGGCATTAAAACCTCTATCCGTCTCTGGCGATGACACAGCATAGATAGAAGGTGATTGTATGAATTTCTTATTGACACTACTCCTAATGAGGCTCTCCAATCTTAAATAGCTAACATCACCCTTTGTTTTGTCTAATGCATCAAGCAAAGCAGTTGTAAATATGCCTCCTGTATCACTCTCTTCCCAGGCTGATTCATGCGAACCACAAGCCGCGAAGTGGTAATGTGAGCCTTGTGGCAAAGCATCTTCCAGCAACTTGTTTTGGAAATGTTCAATCGGATATTCCTTACTAAATATGAATTGTTCCCAATTTCTCTTTTTCAAATGATCTGATAAGCGCGCTCTATAAGTATCGCTCTCGCCAGCTCTAGTGTTGTCACCAGAATGACAGCAATCTGTAAATATTAAAAACTCTACTCCTGGCTTAGTAGCTTTGTATATTAAATATCGTAATTCTTTATCTGCTATCAGATTTTCACTTGTTTTCCCGTTTGAGTCATGGCACGTTAAGACCTGTATTTTTCTATTCGGTTCAGCGTGATAGAATACTTCATGAGCATCTTCTTCCGCACCGTGACCAGAAAAATAAAAGAGCAATATATCTTCGCTGCTCAACTGAGGATCAATTAAATGAGTTTGGAACGCTTCTACAATATTGGCTTTAGTTGCATCTTGATTGAACAACTTTTTGATATTTATATCAAACCGTTCATTCGATACGTATCTATTTAAAAAGTTTTCTACTCGAATGATATCCTTCTCACATGCGTTCAAATTTCTTAAATGTTGGTATTCATTAATCCCTACCAGTAACGCATTAAATATTGGTTTTGAACTCATGGCTAATATTTTGTTTGGATTGGAATTAAACAATTTAAAATTAGTGATTTATTTGAAAAAAGAAAAGTAAATCAATGTGAAAAGTCTATTTTATAGCGTAACCGATACTATAAATCTAGGGAACTGTAAATTTTAAATAGAGAAATGCACTACAATAGTCCGTGGCGAAAATGACGCATAGCTATAAAAAAGGGGAAAAGTCG